>JACMOG010000481.1 GCA_014378125.1 Vitreoscilla sp.
GCTGCCGGCGCCCAGGCCCTCGCGCGCCGGGTCGACGAACAACGCCCAGATCGACGCGTCGGTGCGGTCGGCGTACGAGAAGCCGATGATCTCACCGTCGAGCTCGGCCACCCAGCCGCGACCCAGGGCGTCGAGGTAGTCCCGGTACATCGCCTCGGTAATGCGCGCCGGGTTGGACAGCGCGTTCTCGCGCACGGCCAGGCGGATGCGCGACATCGCGGGGATGTCGGTCTCGGCGGCACGCCTGAACGCCAGCTCGCTCAAGCGCGCCCCCGCGGCGGCGCCGACGACGACCCGCGTACCACCACCTCGTGCGGCAGCACGCGCACCGGCGCGGCGTGGCGCTCGTCGGCCTGGGCCTCGCCGGACAGCAGCATGCCGACCGCGGCCATGGCCATCTCGGCCAGCGGCTGGCGCACGGTGGTGAGCTCGGGCCACACCAGCGTGGCGGCGCGCGAATCGTCGAAGCCCACGATGGCCACGTCGTGCGGCACCGACAGGCCCAGGCGCTGCGCCTCGGTGAGCGCGCCCAGCGCCATGTCGTCGTTGGCCGCGAAGATGGCCGTGGGCGGATGCGGCAGCGCGAACAGCGTGCGCGCCCCGGCCACGCCCGACTCGAACTGGAACGTGCCCGGCACCACCAGCGCCGGATCGACGGCGATGCCGTGCGCCTTCAGCGCGCGTTCGTAGCCGTGGCGGCGCCGTTCGCTGGCCCACTGGTCTCCCTCGATGAACGCGATGGCCGTGTGCCCCAGGCTGACCAGCAGGTTGGTGAGCTCCTCGGCGGCCAGCGCGTCGTCCATGTGCACGCGCGCCATGCCGTGGCCGTCCCCGGCCGGCGCGATCAGCACGCAGGGCGTGCGGTTGGCGCGCAGCACCTCGAGGATCGCCGGGTTGTCGCACAGCGGGGGAATGAGGATCATGCCGTCGGGACGCAACGCGGACAGCATGGCTTCGATCTGCGCCTGCACGTCGACGCCGTTGGTCTGCAACGATTCCACCACCAGATGGCGGCCGGCGTCGCGGCAGCCGCGCGTGGCACCCTGCTGCACGCTGGCCACGAAGGCGGCGCTCTGGTCGTAGTACAGCAGGCCGATGAGGAACGACCTGGCGCCGGCCAGGCTGCGCGCGGACAGCTGCGGCCGGTAGTTCAACCCGGCGACGGCCTCCAGCACGCGGGCCCGCGTGTCGGCGTGCACCGTGGGCTCCTTGTTCATCACGCGCGAGACGGTCTTGATCGACACGCCGGCCTTGCGGGCCACGTCGATGATGGTGGGCGGTGCGCCCGCTCTCTTGGTCACTGCTTGAGGCCTCTCTGGTGCGCCTGGAATGTGTCGATGAGGCGCGAATCAGTTGCTTTGCGCCAGTCCAATGTTTCGGTTTGGCAAAGCTGGGCCGATCCATGGGATTTGCTCCGCCCCGATGCCGAGTATCGCGGCAGCATTCCATCTTCGGTGTCCGCCCGACGCACGAGACAAAACGAAACACGGCGATACCGCGCTGAAAGCAAGCGCCGGCCGGATTGACGCGTAATGAGGACGTGGCGAAAACGACTCTTGCCACGTCACCCAACCCCTAGGAAAAGAGAAGATCATGAAGAACTGGCTGAAGCGCACCCTGGTCGGGGTGGCAGTCTCCTCCGCCCTGTTGGGCAGCCTCGCCGCCTACTCGCAAGGCGTCGGCTTCCACCACGGCCCGCCGTCGGCCGAGCAGATGGCCCAGCACGAGGCCAGGATGCTGGAACACATCGGCAAGCGCCTGAACCTCGACGCCAACCAGGCCGCCAAGCTCAAGGTCCTGGGCGACCTGATGCTGGCCGACCACGCGCCGCAGGCCGGTGCCGATCCGCACGCCGCGATGGCCACGCTGATCGCCGGCAACACGTTCGACCGCGCCGGCGCCCAGGCGCTGGTGAACAAGCACGTGGCCAAGATCCAGGCCGACAGCCCCGCGCTGATCACCGCCGGCGGCGATTTCTTCGACAGCCTCAACGCCGCGCAGCAGGCACAGGTGCGCGAGTTCGCCGCGAAGCACCACGGCTTCTTCGGCCCGGACGGCTTCGGCCCTGGCGGCCCCGGCGGCGAGCACGGCCACCACGGCCCCCACGGCGCGTCGGGCCCCGCGGGCGACTGACGTCCCCGGAACGGCGGGCACCTCCCCCGCCGTCCTGCACGAGGCAGCAGCCGCGGGTCGGCTCCTGCCTCGTCGTCGTTGAAGAACGCCCCACAATCGCCGCATGCGCCGCATCCTGATGATCGACGACGACGCGCTGCTCGCCGCGCCGCTCGCCACCTACTTCCGTCGGTTCGACTACGAGCTCGACAGCGCCGTCACGCCCAGCGAAGGCCTGGCCAAGCTGCACGCCACGGCCTACGACGCCGCCATCCTCGACGTGATGCTGCCCGAGATGGACGGCTTCGAGCTGTGTCGCACGATCCGGCGCGACTCCGACATTCCCATCGTGATGCTCACCGCGCGCGGCGACGTGATGGATCGCATCGTGGGCCTGGAGATCGGCGCCGACGACTACATCCCCAAGCCGTTCGAGCCGCGCGAGCTGCTCACGCGCATCCAGACCATCCTGCGCCGCGCCCGCGCCCCGGCGCCCGCGCCGCAGAGCCGCCTGGTGTTCGACGGGCTCGAGATCGACCTCGAGCGGCGCCAGGTGCTGCGCCAGGGCGAGCCGGTGGAGCTCACCGGCACCGAGTTCGAGCTGCTGGCGATGCTGGCCCGGGCGCCCCAGAAGGTGTTCCATCGCGACGAGATCCTGAACCGCCTGCGCGGCCAGGACGCCGACCTCTACACCCGCGCGGTGGACATCCTGGTGAGCCGGCTGCGCAAGAAGCTCGAGCCGCTGGACTGCATCAAGACGCTGCGCAACGCCGGCTACGCGTTCGCGGGAGCGCACAGGTGACCCCGCTGGCGCCGCGCTGGCGCGCGCGCTTCCCGTCGCTGGGCGCGCGCCTCGTCGGCCTGTTCATCGTGCTCGCGGTGGCCGTGGCGGTCACCTTCACCGTGGGCATGCACGTGCTGCAGCGGGTGGGCTGGCACGAATACCTGCGCCCGCTGGTGATGAACTACACCGACACCCTGGTGGCCGAGATCGGCGCGCCGCCCGACGTCGACCGCGCCCGCGTGATCGCGCAGCGCCTGCCGCTGCACATCCGCATCGAGGGGCCTGACGTCAATTGGGATTCGGCCGACGAACCGCAGCGGCCGCCACACCGGCCCATCGTGACGCTGCCCAACGGCGACCCGCTGCCGCTGGTGCTGCCCGAACCGCGCCGCCCCCCGGTGCGCACGTCCTTCGACCACGTGGGGCCCGACCCGGCACCGCACCTGGGCCCGCGCGGCATGCCCAACCGCATGACGCTGGGCACCGACATCGACCCCACCCTGTGGCGCGTGGTGCGCCGCCTGCCGGACGGCCATCGGGTCATCTTCAGCCTGGCCGACATGTCGCACCAGGCGCGTTCCGAGCACATCGGCTGGGCCACGCTGGCGATGCTCCTGCTGTTCACCGCGCTGGCCTACGCGTGGGTGCGCCACATGCTGCGCCCGCTGGTGGCGCTGCGCGAAGGCGCGGTGCGCTACGGCCAGGGCGATTTCTCGCAGCCCATCATGCCGCGCAACCGCGACGAGCTCGGCGACCTGGCCGAACAGGTGAACGGCATGGCCGCGCGGCTGCACCACATGCTGGACGCCAAGCGCCAGCTGCTGCTGGCCATCAGCCACGAGCTGCGCTCGCCGCTGGCGCGTGCCCGCATGAACGCCGAGCTGATCGAGGAGAGCGGCGAACGCAGCGCCTTGCTGCGCGACCTGGCCGAGATGCGCGACCTCATCACCGACCTGCTGGAGAGCGAGCGCCTGGCCGACGTGCAGGCCGGCGGCCACGCGGCACTGCAGACCGAGCAGGCGACGCTGTCGGACATCATCCACGAACAGTGCGACGCCCAGGCCGCCGAAGGCGTCCTGTCGCTGCGGCTGGACGAGACGCTGCCCGCGCTGGCGCTGGATCGCGCCCGCATCCGTCTCCTGCTGCGCAACCTGGTGGACAACGCGCTGCGCCATGGCAGCGAGGCGGAGCAGGCGCCGCGGGTATCGACGGCGCGCACGGCGATGGGCGTGCAGCTGGCGGTGCGCGACTTCGGCCCGGGCATGGACGAAAGCCAGCTGCAGCACGCCGCCGAGGCGTTCTATCGCGCGGACGCCGCCCGCCTGCGCAGCACCGGCGGCGTGGGCCTGGGGCTGTACCTGTGCAAGCTGGTGGCCGAGGCCCATGGCGGCACGCTCACGTTGCGCAACGCGCATCCGGGTCTCGAGATCACCGCCGAGCTGCCATCGGGGTCGCCCGCCCACGGCTGAGCGCGGGCGCGTGCCTTGCCTCACCATGAGGAAAACGCGGTCGTTGCGGCCGCAAGGAGACCTCCAGATGACCATCCCCCGAATTTTCACGATCGCCACGCTGGCCCTCGCCGCCGCCGTGGCCCACGCTGCCCCTGGCCAGGAAATCAACCTGGACGGCTCGGCGAAGGTGCAAGGCAAGAAGCCGACGCTGGCGACGACCGCCAACAAGCAGCTCACCGCGGCCAGCGTGCCATCGGTCACCACCGATCCCGCCGGCAGCGTGAAGGCGAAGGCCGCCGCCGACCAGGCCGCCCGCAACGGCCGCACCCAGGGGCGGCGCCTGGTCGTCTCGCGCCAGAACCTGAAAGGCGACGACGCGGCCCGTGCCATCCAGCAGCAGACCAATCCCAACACGATCGACCACGACACCGCGAATGGCGACATCGATCACACCGAGCAGGTGACCAACCTCAAGGTGCAGCTGAAGAAGTAGCGCCTCAGAGCTGCGTCGTCAGCGCGAGCCACGCGTCGGGCAGGCGGTCGTTGACCCAGGCCTCGATCGCGTGATCACCGCCTGAAAGAATCAGCACGCCTACCAGCACCAGCAGGCC
>JACMOG010000482.1 GCA_014378125.1 Vitreoscilla sp.
CCCACGTTCGGCGCCCCGTTACCGCCCGCGCCGCCACCGGCGTCGCCGCCCATGGGCTGCAACGTGGCGTTGCGCATGAAGTCGCCGCTGCCGCCAGACGCGCCACCGCCCGCACCGGCCGGCCCGACGCCGACACCGCCCGGGCTGCCTTGGCCACCGCCAGTGCCGCCGCCGTAGCCGCCCGACTGGCCGCCTGGGTTGCCCTGGCCGCCTTGTCCACCCGCATAGCCGCCGGAACCGCCGCCGTAGCCACCCTGGCCACCGCCTTGGCCGCCCTGCCCGCCGGCATAGCCGCTGGCCCCGCCGCCGTAGCCACCCTGGCCGCTGCCCTGCCCGCCGCCCTGGCCACCTTGCCCGCCCTGGTTGCCGTAGCCGCCCTGGTTGCCGTGCCCGCCCTGGTTGCCGTAGCCACCCTGGCCGCCCGAGCCGCCGCCCTGGCCGCCCTGGCCATACGTGGTGGGCGCGAAATGCGAGTTGCCGCTTCCGGTGCTGGTGTTGCCGTTGGACGTGTTGTTGAAGTCTTCCAGCGGCATCTGCCGCGAGGCCACCACAGGCGCGCGGTCGACGCTGCGCCGGATCAGCGTGCGCAGGTTCACGTCGGGCAGCACGCCCTTCTCGATCAGGAAGCGATTGGCCTCGTGATACGCCTCCGTGGCGAGCGCCGGGATCTCCGCCTTCATCGCGGACTCGACGCCCGACCAGGCATCCGGGCCGAAGTCGCTGTCGATGAACGACCGCACGATGATCTTGGCCAGCTGTTGCGGACGAAACAGATCGTGATCCGAGAGCTCGTCGAGGCCTTCGAGCGCGGACACGCGGGTGTTCAGGTCGTTGTATTCCCACGAGGCCAGGTCCACGATGGCCTGCGTCAGGCGGGAGATGAAGATCTCCTTCTGCACCGTCTCGTCGTCGACCAGCATCAGCTTCTGGGTGTGCCCCTGCATCGAGGCCACCAGCGCGCCCGTGCCCGTGGACGGGCGATCGGCCACGCAGGCGTCGCGCAGCATCTCGCCCTGGCGCTCGATCCATTCCTCGCCGTGCGTCATCAGGGCCTGCAGCGTGTCGCGACGCTGCTGGGCCACCGAGCGCTCGGCCGGCTTGTCCAGGAGCAGCCGTGCGGCCTCCAGGACGGCGGCAAGCAGGCGCGGGCCCGCCTCGGCAAGCTGCTCGGCGAACGTCTGCCGGGCCTTGCGTGCGATATCTGGCGACGATTTGCCCTCGACCATCCGGCTTGTCCGCTTCCTTTGGTTGCTTCGCTGTGCTCTGCGTTATGGGCGAAATCTACACCACGGCGCCCGCGTTCGGGTCATTCGGGTCGATCGCGGTCTTGTTGCCGGTGTGCACGAGGTCTTCGCGCTTGACGCCCAGCCACATGGCGATGGCCGCCGCCACGAACACCGACGAGTAGATGCCGAAGCAGATGCCGATGGTCAGCGCCATCGCGAAATAGTGCAGCGTCGGGCCGCCGAAGATCAGCATCGACAGCACCATCATCTGCGTGCAGAAGTGGGTGATGATCGTGCGGCTGATGGTGCTGGTGATCGCATGGTCGATCACCTGCATCGTCGTGAGCTTGCGGAAGCGCCGGAACGTCTCGCGGATCCGGTCGAAGATCACCACCGACTCGTTGACCGAGTAGCCCAGCACCGCCAGCACGCCCGCCAGCACCGACAGCGAGAACTCCCACTGGAAGAAGGCGAAGAAGCCCAGGATGATGACGACGTCGTGCAGGTTGGCCAGGATGGCGGCCACCGAGAACTTCTTCTCGAAGCGGAACGCGAGATAGAGCGCGATGCCGATGACCACGCTGACCAGCGCGTAGGCGCCGTTGCGCATCAGCTCGTCGCCCACCGACGGGCCCACCAGCTCGCTGCGCTTGAGCACCACCGGTTCCGTGGCGCCCGCGGCGCACGATGGACGCGTGATCGACTCGCCCTTGTCGGTGGTCTCGGTCTTGGTGCCCACGGCGCCGGACTCGGCCTTGCAGAGCGCCTCGAACACGTGCGCCGGCACCATCTTCTGGTCGACGCCCGCCTTCGCGGGCACGCGGATGATCACGTCGTGCGAGGTGCCGTAGTTCTGCACCTGCGCGTCGCCGTAGCCCAGGCCGCCCACCACGCCGCGCAGGCGCTCCAGGTCGGCGGTCTGCACGTAGGTGGCCTCGACGGCCGTGCCGCCGGTGAACTCGATGGAGAAGTTCAGGCCGCGCGTGACCAGGAAGAAGACGGCCGCGAGGAACGTCAGCAGCGAGATGATGTTGAACACCAGCGCATGCCGCATGAACGGGATGTCGCGCCGGATACGGAAGAATTCCATTTTTTTCCCTGACTCTTGGGTGGTTCAGCGGGCGACGCGGGGACGGCTGCCGGCGGCCGGGGCCGCCTCGTCGTCATCGGGGAGGTCGTCGGGCTGCGGCACGTTGCCGGGCTGCGCTCCGCCCTTCCACACCTGGCCGATGAGCACCGACTTCAGCTTCTTCTGGCGGCCGTACCAGAGGTTGACCAGGCCGCGCGAGAAGAACACCGCCGAGAACATCGAGGTGAGGATGCCCAGGCAGTGCACGATGGCGAAGCCGCGGATGGCGCCGGAGCCGAACAGCAGCAGCGAGCCGCCGGCGATCAGCGTGGTGATGTTGGAGTCGAGGATGGTGGCCCAGGCGCGCCCGTAGCCGGCCGCGATGGCCGTCTGCGGCGCGCTGCCCGCGCGCAGCTCCTCGCGGATGCGCTCGTTGACCAGCACGTTGGCGTCGATGGCCATGCCCAGCGTGAGCGCGATGGCCGCGATGCCGGGCAGCGTGAGCGTGGTCTGGATCAGCGATAGCACCGCCACCAGCAGCAGCAGGTTGACGCCCAGCGACAGCGTGGAGATGACGCCGAACAGCAGGTAGTAGGCGCACATGAACACGAGGATGGCCACGAAGCCCCAGGCCACGCTGTGCAGGCCCTTGGCGATGTTGTCGGCGCCCAGGCTGGGGCCGATGGCGGTTTCCTCGATGAACTCCATCGGCGCAGCCAGCGCGCCGGAGCGCAGCAGCAGCGCCAGCTCGGTGGAGGCCTCGGCCGAACGCATGCCCGAGATCTGGAACCGGTCGCCCAGCTCGCTCTGGATCGTGGCGACGCTGATGACCTGGCCCTTGCCCTTCTCGAACAGGATGATGGACATCAGCTTGCCGATGTTGTCGCGCGACGTCTCGGTCATGGCGCGCGCGCCCTTGGCGTTCATCTGCAGCTTGACGATGTTGCCGCTCGTCTGCGAGTCGAAGCTCGCCTGCGCGTCGGCCAGGTCGTCGCCGCTGGCGATGACGTCCTTCTTGACGACGGTGTACGGACCGTTGCGGTCGGCCACCTCGGGGCTGTTGGCGTAGCGGTCGTCGTTGACCGGCACCAGGCTGTTGGGGTTGGCCGCCGCGTTGCCTTCGGCGCTCTGGTCGACCATGCGGATCTGCAGGGTGGCCGTGCGGCCGATCAGCTCGCGCGCCTTGGCCGTGTCCTGGATGCCGGGCAGCTCGACGACGATGCGGTCGGGGCCCTGCTGCTGGATCACCGGCTCGGAGGTGCCGAGACCGGCCACGCGGTTGCCCAGCGTGGTCATGTTCTGGCGGATGGCCTGGTCCTGCTCCTTGATCAGCGCGGCGGGCTTGAGCGTGCCGGTGATCTTCACGTCGGTGCCGTCGTTGGCCGACGACCATTGCACGTCGGGGAACGCGTCGGTGAGGACGTTGGACACCTGCTGGGCAGCGTCGGCCTGGTGCACCAGCACGTCGATGGCGATGCCGTCGCGCGACACCGACGGGCGGATCGACTTGTCCTTCAGGCCCGAGTTCTCGCGCAGCGTGGTGCGGGTGTCGGTGATCAGCGTCTCGATCTTCTTGTCGAGCGCGGCCTTCAGGTCGACCTGCAGCAGGAAGTGAACGCCGCCGCGCAGGTCGAGGCCCAGGTACATGGGCAGCGCGTGCAGCGAGTCCATCCAGCGCGGGGCGCGCGGCACCATGTTGAGGGCCACCGAGTACGGGGGCGCGTCCTTGTCGGCGCCGCCGTTGAGGCCGGCGTTGATCACGTCGCGCGCATGGATCTGCGTGTCGGTGCTGGAGAAGCGCGCGTGCACCGAGGTGCCCTCGAAGCTCACGTAGTCGGGCTTGATGGACGCGGCGGCCAGCAGTTGCTCCACGCGGGTGGACGTGTCGCTGCCCACCTTGGTGGTGAGGCTGGCGGCCGACACCTGCACCGCGGGCGCGCTGCCGTACAGGTTGGGCACCGTGTAGAGCAGGCCGATGAGCACGGCGAGCGCCATCAGCACGAATTTCCAGACAGGGTAGCGATTCATGGGTGTTTCCTGGAAGGCGGCGCGCCGGCCGCGACCCGCTGGGGTCCGCCGCGCGACGGCGCCAGCCGCGGCGCCATCGGGCGCGCGCGGTCTGGCGGAAGACTGCTTACTTCAGCGTGCCCTTGGGCAGGATCTGGACGATCGCGCTGCGCTGGAGCTGCAGCTCGACGTTGCTGCCCGTCTCGATGTGGACGGTCGACTCGCCCAGCTTGGAGACGCGGCCGATGATGCCGCCCATGGTGACCACCTCGTCGCCCTTGACGACGCCGGCGATGAGGGCCTTCTGCTCCTTGGCCTTCTTCTGCTGCGGCCGGATCATCACGAAGTACAGGATCGCGAACATCGGGATCATGATGTACAGGAAGGTGTTGTCCCCGGAGGCGGCGGCAGGCGCCGCGGTCTGGGCGAAGGCGGTGGAGATCAGGAACACGGCGGAAGATCCTCAGGAAAAACGTGGGGGCGAGCGACAAACCAGGGTCGCGGCGCCGGAAAGCGTGCGGTCGAGGTGGAGCCACAGCCGGGTGATTCAAGCCCGGCAATGTTCGACCAACCCATCATTTTAACGGCCCCGGCCCGAACCCCGGAATCAGCCCCGCGCGCGCACCTGGTTGCGTCCGCCGCGCTTGCACTCCTGCAGCGCCGCGCCGGCCCGGGCGAGCACGTCGTCCAGCGACTCGCCGGGGGCCCGTGCGGCCACGCCGATGCTGGCGGTCACGCGCAGGCCCGTGCCCACGCCGTCCCAGGCATGCGCCTCGATGGCGGCGCGCAGCCGCTCGGCCACCAGCAGCGCCCGCGTGGTGGACACCGGCCCGCCGAGGGCCACCACGAACAGGTTGCCATCGGTGCGCGCGAGCACGTCCTGCGGGCGCGACTGGGCGCGCAGGACGCCGGCCACGGCCTGCAGCACCGCGTCGCCGATGGCGTGCGACCAGGCGTCGTTGACGTGGCGCAGGTGGTCCACGTCGGCGGCCAGCACCATCAGCGGCGTGTCGGGATATTGGCGGGCCAGGGCGGCGCCGGCAACGACGAACTCGGGACGGTCGGCCAGGCCGGTGAGCGCGTCGCCGCCGCCTTCGGCGCGGGCCGGCTCGTCGACCGCGGCTTCCAGGCGCGCCACGGCGAGTCTGGCGGCCTGCAGCGCCGGCGACAGCGCCAGCAATGCCCGGCGCTGCGCGGCGGGGTCCGTCGTCGGCTGCACGGCGGCCAGTTGAGGCGCGAGCGCGGCGCAGGCGGCCAACGCCTCGTCCAGCGCACCCGTCGCCGCGCGACGCTCCGCCGCCGGCGGGGTGGCCGGCGCGTCGTCGGGGGAAGGCGTTGCCGAGGATGCCAAGGGAGATGTCCCGCTCTGTGTAAAGGCCTTGCGCGCCGCCCCGCCATCGTACGGCGGCCCGCTTGAATCCCGCCGTCGAGCGACCATATGCAAGCGATCGCCACGTGGCGTCCTGAAACGCAGCGCCATGTCTCTTGCCTTCGTCCTCGTCGCCGCCCTGTTGCTCGTCGCCGCCATCGCGGGCGCGCCGCGCTGGCGTGCGCGGCGCCGCCAGGCCTGGGCCAGGCGGCCGTTCCCGGCCGCGTGGCGCGGCATCCTGCGGCGTCGCGTTCCCCTGTATCGGCAGTTGCCCGCCGATCTGCAGCAGCAGTTGCGCCGGCGCATCCTCGTGTTCCTGGCCGAGAAGCCGTTCCTGGGTTGCGCCGGGCTCGTGGTCACGGACGAGATGCGCGTGACCATCGCCGCCCAGGCCGCCCTGTTACGTCTCAATCAAGGCGGCGCGCTGTTTCCCGAGCTCAAGCGGATCCTCGTCTATCCCGGCGCGTTCCTCGTCGACCGGGTGCACGCGTCGCCCGGCGGCGTGCTGCGCGAGGAGCGCCGCGCGCTGGCCGGCGAGTCGTGGTCGCAGGGCCAGGTGATCCTGTCGTGGCAGGACGTGCTGGATGGCGCTCGCGTGGTGGACGACGGCCACAACGTGGTGCTGCACGAGTTCGCGCACCAGCTGGATCAGGAGACGGGCAGCGCCAACGGCGCCCCGCGCCTGGGCTCGCGCGCCGCGCACGCCCGCTGGGCGCGCGTGATGGCCGACGAGTTCGCGGCCTTGCAGGCGCGGATCCGCGCGCGCGAGGCCGCGGCGGCGCGCGCGCAGGCTGGCGGGTCGTGGTTCGGCACGTCCCCTGTCGACACGCCGGAACCGCTGCCCGCCGACCTGATCAGCGACTACGGCGCCACCAACGAGGCCGAGTTCTTCGCCGTCGTCACCGAGGTGTTCTTCGAGCAGTCCGGCGCGCTGGCCGACCGCCACCCGGCGCTGTTCGCGCTGCTGCGCGACTACTACCGGGTCGATCCGCGAACCTGGCAATAGTCGCGTCAAGGGCCGCGCACTCAACGCTGCATTCGAATCCTTTGGATCATCGAGTGGCGCCGTGGGCAGACACTTCCCTCACGCCATCAGCGGCATCGCTGACAACGACAGGAGAGAACAAATGCTCACGCTTCGCAAAGCTCAAGACCGCGGCCATGCCAACCACGGCTGGCTCAACAGCCACCACAGCTTCTCGTTCGCCGACTACCACGACCCGGCGCACATGGGCTTCGGCAACTTGCGCGTGCTCAACGACGACACCGTGCATGCCGGCCAGGGCTTCGGCACGCACGGCCATCGCGACATGGAGATCATCAGCTACGTGCTGGACGGCGCCCTCGCGCACCAGGACAGCATGGGCAACGGCACCCCCGGCGGCGCCAACGCCGGCGTGGTCGTGCCGGGCGGCGTGCAACGCATGACCGCCGGCACCGGCGTGCGCCACAGTGAGTTCAACCATTCGAAGGATTCGGCCACGCACTTCCTGCAGATCTGGCTGCTGCCGGAACGCGCCGGCCTCGCGCCGGGCTACGAGCAGGTCAACGTGCCCGACACCGACAAGCGCGGCAAGCTCGCGCTGGTGGGCTCGCCCGACAAGGCGCCCGGCGCGGTGACGCTCAACGCCGACGCGCGCATCTTCGCGGGGCTGTTCGACGGCGCCGAGCGCCAGGAGCTGCCGCTGCCCGCCGGCCGCCTCACGTACGTGCACGTGGCGCGGGGCAGCCTGCGCGTCAACGGCCAGCAGCTGGGTGCCGGCGACGCGTTGAAGATCCGCGACGAGGCCACGCTGGTGCTCGAAGGCGGCGACCAGGCCGAGGTGCTGGTGTTCGACCTGAAGCCTTGAGTTCACGCATCGAGAAGACGTGACGGGGCGGTCTGCATGAGAATGGTGGTCGAACCCACCGAACGCATCGCATGACCGCCCCCACCCAACGCGCCTACGGCGCCACCACCCGCCTGCTCCACTCCGACCGCCTCGGCGGCGTGGAGGCCGGCGGCTCGCACAAGCCGCTGCACCTGAGCGCGGCGTTCAGCTACCCCACCGCCCGCGACCTCGCGGAGGTGTTCCAGGGCATCCAGTCCGGCCCTGTCTATGCCCGCCAGGGCAACCCGACGGGCGCTGCGCTCGAGGCCAAGGTCACGCTGCTGGAAGACGGCAAGGGCACCGCGTGCTTCTCCACGGGCATGGCGGCGATCTCGGCCGTGTTCCTGTCGCTGCTGCGCTCGGGCGACCACGTGGTCAGCAGCCGCTTCCTGTTCGGCAACACCAACAGCCTCATGCAGACGCTGCTGGGCCTGGGAATCTCGGTGTCCTTCGTCGACGCCACCGACGTCGACGCGGTGGGCGCTGCCATCACGCCGGCCACGCGGCTCGTGTTCGTCGAGACCATCGCCAACCCGGTCACCCAGGTCTCCGACCTCGAGGGCATCGGGCGCCTGTGCCGCGAACGCGGCCTGTTGTACGTGGTGGACGGCACGATGACCACGCCGGTGCTGATGAAGGCGCGCAGCGTCGATGCGGGCCTCGTGGTGCACGCGCTCACCAAGGGCTTCGGCGGCCACGGCAACGCGATGGGCGGCGCGGTGGTCGACACCGGCCTGTTCGACTGGTCGACCTTCCACAACATCCTTCCGGCGTACCGCAAGGGCCCGCCGGCCAGCTGGGGCCTGCTGCAGATCCGCAAGAAGGGCCTGCGCGACCTGGGCGCCACGCTGCGCGCGGAAGACGCGCACCGCCTGGCCGTCGGCGCCGAAACCATGGCGCTGCGTATCCCGCGCGCCTGCGACAACGCGCTGGCCATGGCGCGCTGGCTCGAGCAGCAGCCGGCCGTCGCCCGCGTGCATTACCCCGGTCTCGCGAGCCACGCGCAGCACGAGCGCGCCGCGGCGCTGTTCCAGGGCGGCTTCGGCCCGCTGATGAGCTTCGAGCTGCGCGAGGGCATCGACTGCTTCGCCTTCCTCGACGCGCTGCAGCTGGTGATCGTGTCCAGCCACCTGGCCGACAACCGCACGCTGGCCATCCCCGTGGCCCAGACCATCTTCTTCGAGATGGGCCCGGAACGCCGCGCCGAGATGGGCATCTCCGAAGGGTTGATCCGCCTGTCCGTGGGCATCGAGGACATCGCCGACCTGATCGACGATTTCTCGCGGGCGCTCGAGGCGGTTGCGTCCTGATCTGATCTGCGTGGCGGTTTGCGGGGCGCTCTGGTGTGCGGGGCGCTCTGGTGTGCGGGGCGCGCCGGGTCTGGGACGACTCACCGGGGGAGTCATTTTTGCTCGTGTCCCCCGTCGGCCTTCGGCCTCCTCCTCCTTTACCTCGCAAAAAAGACTCCCCCGCCTCGCCGTCCCACGCCCGGCCTGCCCGCAGACAACATTCGCTGGGGGAGTTCACGTCAACTTTTTTGTGGGTGTTGGCCTCGTCGGGCCATCGAGGCCCGACGAGGCCCGCGGACGGCCGCCACCTACCCCGCCGGGCCCGACGCGGAATTCCCGTCCAGGTGGCCGCGCGCGATTTTCGTGTCCGGCCAA
>JACMOG010000042.1 GCA_014378125.1 Vitreoscilla sp.
ATCGCGATGGACAACGAGGAGGCCAAGATCGTGGTGGGCCAGAACATCCCGCTGGTCACCGGCAGGTTCACCAACGCCGGCACCGCCACCGGCACCGTCAACCCGTTCCAGACGGTGGAACGGCAGGACGTGGGCATCACGCTGCGCATCAAGAGCCAGGTGGGCGAGAACGGCACCGTGCGCATGACGATCTACGAGGAAAACTCCTCGGTCAGCGGCACCAGCAGCCAGGTCACCAACAAGACGTCGGTGGAGACATTCGTCACCGTCGACGACGGGTCGATGATCGCCATCGGCGGCCTCATCAAGGACGAATACAACGACAGCAGCACCGGCGTGCCGCTGCTCCAGAGCATCCCGATCCTGGGCAACCTGTTCAAGAGCTCCGACCGGACTCGCCACAAGAACAACCTGATGCTGTTCCTGCGGCCCATCGTCATCCGCAACCAGGCCGACGCCGACAAGCTCACCCTCAACCGCTACGACGCGATCCGCTCGCAGCAGCAGAGCCTGATGCCGGACAAGAGCTACCTGATGCGCATCAACGACGCGCCGGTGCTGCCGGTGATCAAGCCGGACACGCATATCGACACGACCGTGCCGGCGGATCCGCAGACGCAGTCGGTGCCGATGCCCAGCGTGTCGCCGATCCCCGACCTGCGCAACCCGGCTCCGCCGGTGCCCACCAAGTAAGCCGGGACCAACACCATGGGCGCACGCCATCCCCTGCCCTACGCCTGGGCCAAGACGTATTCGGTGCTGATCGAGGACGACGGCCGCGAGCGCGTGCTGCACGTCAGCGACGGCACCTCGCGTACCGCGCTGGCCGAGGTGCTGCGCCTGCACGCCGTCGACCGCATCGAGCGCGACACGCCCGCCGCGCTGCAGACGCGTATCGCACAGGCGTACTCGGGTGGCCAGGGCAGCGCCGCGTCGGTGGTGGGCGAGGTGGAGAGCGCCGTCGACCTGTCGCGCATGATGCAGGAGCTGCCGGCGGTGGAAGACCTGCTGGAGGCCTCCAACGACGCGCCCATCATCCGCATGCTCAACGCGCTGCTCACACAGGCGGCCAAGGACGGCGCGAGCGACATCCACATCGAACCCTACGAGCGCAGCTCCAGCGTGCGCTTCCGTGTGGACGGCACGCTGCGCGAGGTGGTGCAGCCCAACAAGGCACTGCACGCCGCGCTCATCTCGCGCCTGAAGATCATGGCCGAGCTCGACATCTCCGAGAAGCGCCTGCCGCAGGACGGCCGCATCTCGCTGCGCATCGGCGGCCGCGCCATCGACGTGCGGGTGTCGACGCTGCCGTCGGCGCACGGCGAACGCGCGGTGCTGCGCCTGCTGGACAAGGGCGAGCAGAAGTTCAGCCTCGAATCGCTGGGCATGGACGGCGAGGTGCTGGCGCAGTTCCACCGCCTGGTGCAGCAGCCGCACGGCATCGTGCTGGTGACCGGTCCCACGGGCTCGGGCAAGACGACCACGCTGTACGCCTCGCTCACGCGCCTGGACACGCGCACGTCCAACGTGCTCACGGTGGAAGACCCGGTGGAATACGAGCTGCCGGGCATCGGCCAGACGCAGGTCAACCCGAAGATCGACCTGACGTTCGCCAAGGCGCTGCGCGCGATCCTGCGCCAGGATCCCGACGTGGTGATGATCGGCGAGATCCGCGACTTCGAGACCGCGCAGATCGCCATCCAGGCCTCGCTCACGGGCCACCTGGTGCTGGCCACGGTGCACACCAACGATGCGCCCTCCACGGTCAACCGACTGATCGACATGGGCGTGGAGCCCTTCCTGCTCAGCTCGTCGCTGCTGGGCGTGCTGGCGCAGCGCCTGGTGCGCAAGCTGTGCGAGTACTGCAAGCGCGAGGACGAGAACCACCGCTGGCATCCCGTGGGCTGCGAGCACTGCGTCAACTCCGGCTACAAGGGCCGCACCGGCGTCTACGAGCTGCTGGTGGTGGACGAGACGATCCAGGGCCTGATCCACGGCCGCGCCGCCGAGCACGACGTCATCAAGGCGGCCGTGGCCAACGGCATGCGCTCGATGCGCGACGACGGCGAACGCCTGGTGCGCGAGGGCGTCACGTCGCTCGAAGAAGTCGTGCGCGTGACGCGAGACTGAGATGCCCGCGTACAAGTACGAGGCGCTCGACGCCAACGGCAAGTCGTCCACCGGCATCGTCGAGGCCGAGACGATGAAGGCCGCGCGCTCGCACCTGCGCGGCCTGCAGCTCGTGCCACTGGGACTGACCGTGGTGGCCGTGACCGAGGCCGGCGGCGCCAAGCGCGGTTTCTTCACGCCGAAAGCGTTCTCGTCGTCGGGCCTGGCCGTGTGGACGCGCCAGCTCGCCGGCCTGGTGGGCGCGGGCCTGCCGCTGGAACGCGCGCTCACCGCGCTGGCCGACGAGGCCGAGGAACAACGCCAGCGCGACCTGATCGCCCACCTGCGCAGCGAAGTCAACGGCGGAGCGACCTTCGCGCGCGCGCTGGCCAGCGTTCCGCGCGAGTTCGACGACATCTACCGCGCCGTGGTGGCCGCGGGCGAGCAGAGCGGCGCGCTGGGCCGCGTTCTCGAACGCCTGGCCGACGACCTGGAGGAGCGCCAGTCGCTCAAGGGCAAGCTGGTCGGCGCCGCGCTGTACCCGGCCATCGTGTCGGTGATCGCCGTCTTCATCGTCGGCTTCCTCGTCACCTACGTGGTGCCGCAGGTGGCCTCCGTGTTCGCCAGCGGCAAGCACGCGCTGCCCTTCCTCACCGAGATGATGCTGGCCATCAGCGCCTTCGTGCGCCAGTGGGGGCTGTTGATGGTGGTGGCGCTGGTGCTGGCCGCGTTCCTGTTCTCCGCCGCGCTGCGCCAGCCGGCCTTCCGGCTGCGCTTCGACTCGGCGGTGCTCGAGACGCCCCTGGTGGGGCGCCTCATGCGCGGCTACAACGCGGCCCGCTTCGCCGGCACGCTGGCCATGCTGGCCGGCGCCGGCGTGCCCATCCTGAAGGCGCTGCAGGCGGCCGCCGAGACGCTGGGCAACCACGCGTTGCGCGCCGACGCCATGGAGGCGTTGGTGCAGGTGCGCGAAGGCGCGCCGCTGGCCTCGGCGCTGGCCGCGCACAAGCCCTTTCCGGGCCTGCTGGCCATGTTCGCGCGCCTGGGCGAGCAGACCGGCCAGCTGCCGCTGATGCTCGATCGCGCGGCACGCCAGCTCAGCAACGAGGTGCAGCGGCGTGCGTTCGCGATGGCCACGCTGCTCGAGCCGCTGCTGATCGTGGGCATGGGCGGCGTGGTGATGGTGATCGTGCTGTCCGTCCTGCTGCCCATCATCCAGCTGAACTCGTTCGTCAAGTGACGTCCGGCGCAGCCGGACGTCATCCTGCGCGCAGGATGACCGACAGGCCCCGCCTCAGCTGGTCACGGCGCCCTGTCGAGGCTGCACCAACGCGACGTCCACCTCCGCGAACAGCCGGTCGGCCAGCACGGGCTTGGTCAGGTAGTTGTCGAAGCCAGCCGCAAGTGCCATGTCGATCTCGGCGGGCATCGCGCTGGCCGAGACGGCCACGATGCGCACGCCGCGCAGCGCCTCGCGCGAGCGCAGCTCGCGCATCACCTCGAGCCCGCTCATTCCGGCCATGCGCATGTCGCTCAGAACGAGGTCGGGCCGCATCTCCAGCGCCGCGGCCACGCCCTCGGCGCCGGTGGCGGCCAGCCGCAGCCGCACGTCGTGGCGCAGCCCCAGCAAGGCCTTCACCAGCAGGCGATTGATCGGGTCGTCGTCGATGTACAGCACCAAGCAGGCGCCGCCCGCGCCGCCGCCTTCCGCGGGCGGCGCCAGCGCCGGGCGCGACGCGCTCTCGGCGCGCTCGAACGGCAGCTCGACCTCGAACTCGCTGCCGTCGTCCACCTCGCTGCGCACGCCGAGCGTGCCGCCCATCAGCTCGACGAGCCGCTTGGTGATGACCAGGCCGATGCCCGTGCCCTCGATGTTGGAGCCCTCGCGGCCGAGGCGATTGAACGGCTGGAACAACGCCTCCAGCTGCGCCGCGCTCATGCCACGGCCGCCGTCGCGGAAGGACATCGACAGGCGGTCGTCGTGCACCCTCAACGTGACCCGCGCGCGGCCGCCGGGGCGGTTGTACTTGATGGCATTGGACAGCAGGTTGAGCACGATCTGGCTGAAGCGCGTGGGATCGCCCAGCATGCGGCCCAGCGTGGGCAGCGGCGGACGGATCTCCACCTGCACGTTGGCCGCCGCGGCGCGCGCGGCGAGGTCGCGGATCGCCTGCATGGCCAGTTGCCACGGATCGATGGGCTCCGAGGCCAGGCGCACGCTGCCGGACTCCATGCTCGACATGTCGAGCAGGTCGCTGATCATCGCCAGCAGGTGCGTGCCCGCGTTGCGGATGTGGCCCACCTGCAGCAGGTGCGCCGGGTGCATGGCGCGCCGCGTGTCGAGCTGCAGCACGGCCGAGAACCCGAGGATCGCGTTGAGCGGCGTGCGCAGCTCGTGGCTCATGTGGGCGATGAACTCGGTCTTGGCGCGGTTGGCGTCCTCGGCCGCGATCCGTGCCGCCACCGCGGCCGCGGCCACGCGGAGCTCGGTGACGTCGTGCAGCACCCAGCTGCAGTAGATCTCGCCGTCGTCCGCCATCATCACGCTGGAAGCCTCCGCCTCGAAGGGCGTGCCGTCGGCGCGCTGCATGGAGACGATGCCCGTGGCGTGGCCGGCGACATCCCGCCGCGCGATCAGCGCGTCGAAGCGCGGGTCGGTGGGCGAGACGAGGCCTGTTCGTCCGAGTCGCTTGATGGTCTCTTCATCGGTGCCGAACATCGCGCAGGCCGCGGGGTTGGCGGCCAAGACGGTGCCGCCCAGCGCGGTCTGCAGCACGCAGTCCAGGTTGGTCTCGTACAGCAGCCGGAAGCGCCGCTCGCTGCGGCGCATCGCGCGCCGCGCGTCGCGGTCGGCGGTGATCCACGCGCGCTGGCGCGCCGCCATCGCCGCGTACACGAACAATCCCAGCACCGCGAACGCGAACGCCAGCGCAAAGGGCGCCTGCACCCGGCGCCACCAGGCGTTGTGGAACTCGGCGGTGGCCATGGTGACGAACAGCGTCACCGGAAAGTGCTCCAGCCGCCTGTGGGTGGTGGCCGAGAGATCGCCGGACAGGTTGCTCTCGCCCTCGACGTAGCCCTTGAGCGGAAACTGGTTGGCCAGCAGCTGGATGCGCAGCGCGTCCAGTCCGGCCCGGCCATACAGTTCGGCGGGCCCGTGGCCGCCGGGCACCGGGTAGCGGCTGATGAGATAGCCGTCGTCGCGCAGCAGGCCGAGCGACGCGCGCGCCGTCACCGGCGCGGTGCGCCAGAACTGCTCGAGGAAATCGACCGGGACGGTAACTTCGAGCACCGCCACCAGCATGCCAGACGCATCGCGCACCGGATAGCGCATCGGAAACACCCAGCGGTCGGCCAGCGGCCCCAGCAGCGGCCGGCCCAGACGCAGGTCGTGGCTGGCGCCAAGGTGGTACCGGAAGGACTGGAACGACGGATAGGTGGCCATCGACGGCAGGCCGTCGGCGGGCGTGGCCGCCGACGTGGCGATCACCTGCCCGTCCGGCTGCATCAGGGTCACGGCCACCGCCTCGACGTGCAGGGCGGCGTAGCGTCGAAGCAGGCGCTGCGCCACGGCCAGGTGCGCCAGGCCATCCTCCTCCTCGAGGTCGAACGACAGTTCGTGCAACTGCGCCTGGGACTCGACGAAGAACCGGTCCAGCGCCTTCTCGCTCAGCGAGATCGCGGTGTCGAGCTGGTTGATCTGGTCGGCGCGCACCTCGGTCCAGGTCGACAGGCCGTAGGCCACCGCCAGCAGCAACAGGAGCGCCGCCGCGAAGCCGCCGAGCAGCGACAGGTAGTCGCTCTCGGCCCCGCCGGGCTCGACGGTCTCGCCAGGAGGAGAGCGGACGCTCTTGGACACAGGCTGCCGCTTTCTCGCCGAAGCGAACAGGATTGGTCGGACCGTCGCCTGGCAGGCGACTTTCTTTTTTCGGCCCCTTCCGAGCGCGGATGTAGCGGCTTTGCGGAAGGGAGTTCACGACACGCGCGGCCTTGGCACGGTCGAGCAGGCGCGCGAGGCGATACCCGATTCTCGGTATTGACCATCCTCGATATTTTTTCAAATTGCAGTATCCGTACTACCACTTCAGACAATGACCGGCATTCGAGGGAAGGCCAGAACGCCCACCCCGAAACGGCAATCGAACAGCGTCAACCAACGGAGGATTCATCGGCCACACCTATGTGACATGCCGAATTCCGCCGAATTCTCCGATTTCTCCGCGCCTGTCCAGCGTTCTCCGGATCCGCTTCGGCGAAAGTATGTACGCACTAATTTATTATTTGACAGACATACTGGTCTTGTAGTGGTTATCCATCATGTCCGTTTTGTGACGGCGCCTTACTCTGAACCTCGATTCGAAGGATTCGAGGTGCCAACGCTCCCGATCTGCAAAGCCGCGTGCCCCGCCTCCCTTTGGATCGACCCCGGCGTCCCCTCCCGAGATGCTGCCCCGCCCGGAAACACGGAGAAGAAAATGTCCCTGAACGACACCTCGCGCCAAACCAAGCTCCAGATGCTTGCCGCGCTGTCGGCCGCCGTCGCCGCCAGCCTCCCCGCCGCCGCCATGGCCGCGAACCCGCCCAACTGCTCCGCCTGGACCGCCTCGACCGCCTACACGGCCGGCGCGGTGGTGCTCGACCAGGGCAAGACCTACACCGCCAACTGGTGGACGCAGGGCAACGAGCCCGTCACCAACAGCGGCGGATCCGGATCCGGCCAGCCATGGACGCTGTCCAGCGGCTGCTCGACCACGCCCACCCCGCCGTCGCCGCCCGCCCCGGTGCCAACGCCTCCGGCGCCGTCTCCCACCCCCACGCCACCGGCGCCGTCGCCTGTCCCGACCCCGCCGGCGCCCGCGCCCACCGGCTCGGTCACGTACGGTCCGTACAAGGACATCACCGTCAGCATGAACTGGAACACCAACGTCATCTCGACGGCGGTCACCGGCACGCTGTCGCCCCTGCTCAGCGTGAAGCCGGCCAAGCTGAAGATGGTGACCTGGGCGTTCGCCACCGGCGCCTGCGGCAGCGAGACCTGGGGCGGCCTCACCCCCGCCGCCGTGGCCGCGGCCAACGTACAGAACTTCGTCAACGCCAGCACGAAATACATCATCTCCACCGGCGGCGCCGCGGGCTCCTTCACCTGCGCCAACGACACCGACTTCGAGACCTTCGTCAACCGCTACGCGTCGTCCAGCCTCGCGGGCATCGACTTCGACATCGAAGCCGGCCAGTCGTCGGCCGACATCGACAACCTGGTCACCCGCGTCAAGAACTCGCAGTCCAAGCACCCCGGCCTGCGCTGGAGCTTCACGCTGGCCACCGAAGGCGGCAACGTGTCGCAAAGCCTGGGGTCGATGGGCGTGACGGTGATGGCGTCGATCAAGTCGCACGGCCTGACCAACTACATCGTCAACCTGATGGCCATGGACTACGGCAGCGCGATCGCGGCGAACTGCACGCTCAACTCCAGCGGCAAGTGCGACATGGGCAAGTCGGCCATCCAGTCGGCGGTCAACCTGCACAACTACTACGGCGTGCCGTATTCGCAGATCGAGATCACCCCGATGATCGGCGGCAACGACGCGACGGACGAGACCTTCTCGCTCGCCGACGTCACCACGCTGAGCAACTGGGTCAAGGCCAACGGCGTCTCGGGCATCCACTTCTGGTCGCTGGATCGCGACAAGGACTGCGCGCCTGGCTACGCGTCGGCCACCTGCAACAGCTACGGCTCGGCCGGCAACTTCGGATTCACCAACGCGTTCATCAGCGCGCTGGGCCTCTGATCGCCTGACCCGGTAGACGCCGCGCGCTTCGCGCGGCTTCCCTGCACCGATGGCCGGCCCGCTTCGCGCGTTCCGGGCGTCGGCACTTCATCGCAACCCGTTCACAAGGAACCGGACATGACTCGTCCCGAATCCCGCACCGCCACGCTGCACCGGCTGGCCGTGCTCAGCGCCGCCGTCGCCGCCGGCGCCGCCTTCCTGCCCGCCAGCGCCGCCGCGGCCACCACCGAATGCGTGGCCTGGGTGACCACCATCGCCTACGTCGGCGGCGACACCGCCGTGCGCAGCGGCGTCAGCTACAAGGCCAACTGGTGGACCCAGGGCCAGGATCCCGCCACCAACAACGGCGGCTCCGGCACCGGCCAGCCGTGGACCAAGGTCACGAGCTGCAGTTCGACGCCGACCCCGCCGGCGCCGCCCGCTCCCACGCCGACGCCCACACCGCCCGCACCGGCTCCCACGCCGCCGTCACCGGCCCCCGCGCCGGCCTCCACCGGCCACTCGCTGATCGGCTACTGGCACGACTTCACCAACCCGTCGGGTCCGACCTACCCCATCGCGCAGGTGAGCAACGACTGGGACGTGATCATCGTCTCGTTCGCCGACAACGCCGGCAACGGCGCCATCAGCCTGACCGTCGACCCGAACGCCGGCACCGAGGCGCAGTTCATCGCCGACATCGCCGCCAAGCGCAAGGCCGGCAAGAAGGTGGTGCTGTCGGTGGGCGGCCAGAACGGCTCGGTCTCGCTGGACAACGCCACGATGGTGACCAACTTCGTCAACAGCGCCTATGCACTGATCCAGAAGTACGGCTTCGACGGCATCGACCTCGACCTCGAGACCGGCGTGTCGCAGAACACCGCGCTGCAGACCAACCTGGTCACCGCGATGCAGCAGCTCAAGGCCAAGGTGGGCTCGTCGTTCTACCTGTCGATGGCGCCGGAGCATCCGTACGTGCAGGGCGGCTACGTGGCCTACGGGTCGATCTGGGGCGCCTACCTGCCCATCATCGACGCGCTGCGCAACGACCTCACCGAGATCCACGTCCAGTACTACAACAACGGCGGTTTCACGTACGACAACGCAGGCAACCAGCAGGTCTCGGAAGGCACCGTCGACGGCCTCGTGGCCGGCAGCCTGATGCTGATCGAGGGCTTCACCACGGCCTACGGCACCGGGTGGCACTTCAACGGGCTGCGCCCCGACCAGGTGGCGTTCGGCGTGCCCTCGGGCACGAGCTCGGCCAACACGGGCTTCGTCACGCCGACCGTGGTTGCCAACACGCTGAACTGCCTGACCCGGCTGACCAACTGCGGCACGATCAAGCCCGCGAGGGCCTACCCGACCTTCCGCGGCGCGATGACGTGGTCGATCAACTGGGACAAGCACGATGGGTACAACTTCTCGGTGCCAACCAAGGCGGTGCTGAAGACGCTGCCCTGAAGACGCCCGAGGGGTCTGGCATCTCCGCCGTACTCGGCGGCAATGCCAGACCCCGGACGCCAGCTCAGAGCGTCAAATCGCCCACGAACAGCACCGGCCCCGTCGGCGCGCCGGTCTTCGAGCCGCCCAGCGGCTCGAGCGACACGGCCAGTCCCTTGGTGTCCTTCGGCAGCGTCTTCTGGTTGACGGCGGTCAGCTTGTCGGCCGCGATCACGCCGAGAGACGCCGGCGGGCCGTCCTTCTTCAGCGCCCACAGCTCGAGCGACTGGTCGGACGTCAGCGCCACCTTCTGCAGCGGCTGGATGGACAGCTGCGTGCGATCCGGGCTCAAGCCCGCGACGATGGTCTCGCTGCCCTTGGTGGCGTGCAGCACCACGATCATCGGCGCGGCCACGGGCTCGTGGCGCGGCACCGTGGCCAGTACCACGGCGGCCACCGTGGCACCCGTGGCGAAGAGTTGCCAGAAGCGCAGTCGCCATGCCGACGCCGGCTGGGCGGCCGCGGGCGTCGTCCAACCCAGCTTGCTCTCGATGGCGCTCCACACGCGCGCGTCGGGCTGCACCGTCTCGGCGTTCAGCGCCATCGGCAGCAGGCGCGATTCCCACGCCGCCACCGCATGGCGCAGCGCCGGGTGCGCCGGCAGCAGCGCGTCGAAACGGCGTCGGGCGCCGCCGGCGAGCGTGCCCAGCACGTATTCGGCCGCCAGGCGATCGGGCAGTTCTCCGAGGATGACGTTCATGACCGCGCCTCCGACCAGCCGCAGCGTTCGAGGCAGGCCTTCAGCGCGATGAGGCCACGCCGCACCCACGTCTTCACCGAGCCCAGCGGGGCGCCCAGGTGCGTGGCGATCTCGCCGTGGCTCAGGCCCTGGTAGTAGGCCAGCGACAGCGACTGCTGCTGCGAGCCCTGCAGCGTGCCCAGGCAGCCGTTGACGGCCTCCGCCTCGGAGCGCGCCTCCACCTCGCGCGCCGGCCCGGGGCCCGGGTCGGGCATGCGATGCGTGGGGTCGTCGTCGCCGTCCTCGCTGCCGGCGTGCAGCGGCAGGTCGGCGATGGCCACCTCCGGGCGCGCGCCGCGCGAGCGCAGGTGGTCGATGGCGCGATAGCGCGCGGTGGCGGCCATCCAGGCCATCGGCGAGCCCGCGCCGGAGCGGTACTGGGCCGCGGCCTTCCAGATGCGCACGTAGACGTCCTGCAGCAGGTCTTCGGCGAGCGCGCCGCGGCCCACCAGCTGCGCGACGACGCCCAGCAGGCGCGGCGACGTGGCCTCGTAGAGTTGGCGGAAGGCCTGGCGGTCGCCCAGCGCGCAGCGGGAGAGCCAGTCCGCGAGGCGGGTCTCGAGATCGTCCGCGCTTTTCAGTGCGGTCGCGGTCATGACGTGATCACTTTCACGAAGGGAGTTCCTGGTTGGTGGCTCATGGAAGGTCGGCGCGGCAGAGTGTGCCGTGGGCAGCCGCATTCCCGCAAGCGGGACGAACGGCCGGGCGGACGGAGGGGCGCGATGAAGTTCCATGAGATCACGTGTCGGGCTCCGAAGATGAGCACAGACATGGGGGATTACGCGGAGATGGCCGGAATGGATTCAGCTCGACGGCAGGGCACACGGCTTGCTCGGGCACGAAAAGAGGGCGGCATCGGGCCCTGTTCGTCACGTTGCCACGGGCAGGGCCTGCTTCAATGGGATGGACCGCTCACGAAACTCGTCGGAGGTCTCCTTGGCTGCTGCGAACCACCCGTCCCCCGAGCCCCGCTCCCCGCGGATCCCGATCGCGCGCATGCGCTCGCTGTACCGGCTCGACGCCGTGAGCCAGCGCCTGGCCAAGTTGCCGCAGCAGGAGCACGAGGGCCTGCGCAATACGTACCACCGCATGCTGGAAAAAGGCGCCGACCGCTTCCAGGTGAAGCCCGCCGGACTGCCCGCCATGGACGACCTCTACCACCAGCTGCCCAACTTCCACGCGGCGCTGGACGACGTCAAGCGCCAGATCGCGCTATGCCAGGACAGCCGCGACGCCCTCGAGATCATGCCCATCCTGCTGCTGGGCCCGCCGGGCGTCGGCAAGACCCACTTCGCGCGCGAGATCGCCGAGCTGCTGGGCACCGGCATGGGCTTCATCTCCATGAGCTCGCTCACCGCGGGCTGGGTGCTGAGCGGCGCCTCCAGCCAGTGGAAGGGCGCCCGCCCGGGCAAGGTGTTCGAAACGCTGGTGGACGGCGAGTATGCCAATCCGGTGATGGTGGTCGACGAGATCGACAAGGCTCGCGGCGAGCACGCGTACGACCCGCTGGGCGCTCTGTACGGCCTGATGGAGCACGACACCGCCGAGGCCTTCACCGACGAGTTCGCCTAGGTGCCCATCGACGCGAGCCAGGTGATCTGGGTGGCCACCGCCAACGACGAGCGCGACATCCCCGATCCGATCCTGAACCGCATGAACGTCTACCAGGTTCAGGCGCCCGACCACCCGGCCGCGCGCGCCGCGCGAGATGCGGCGCGCGCTGATGACCGGCTTCGGCAACGCGCGCCTGGCCGGCCGCGACGCGATCGCGATCGACGACTTGCCGTCGGGCAACGCGCGCCGATCGAAGATCGGCTTCACGCACTAGGCGGACAACCGGCCGTCATCCCGCGCGAAGTCGCAGGATCCACGCGCCGGGAAGCCGCCGCCGGCTCACGTGGCGAGCCAGCGGCGCGCCTATGATCCGTGCATGCCTACCTCCCTGGACGGACGCCTCGTCGTCGCCATCTCCTCGCGCGCCCTGTTCGACTTCGAGGAGGAGAACCGCGTCTTCGAAGGCACCGACGACCGCGCCTACATGCAGATGCAGCTGCAGCGCCTCGACGTGCCGGCGCCCCCCGGCGTGGCGTTCTCGCTGGTGCGCAAGCTGCTGCAGTTCCGCGATCCGGCGCCGCGCGTGGAGGTGGTCATCCTGTCGCGCAACGACCCCGTGTCGGGCATGCGCGCGTTCCGTTCCGCCAAGCACTACGGCCTGCCCATCGAGCGCGGCACGTTCACGCGCGGACGCCCCCCGTGGCGCTACCTGAAGCCGCTGGGCGCGCACCTGTTCCTGTCGACGAACGACGAGGACGTGCGTTCCGCGCTGGAGGCCGGCGTGCCGGCCGCGCGCGTGTTCCCGCATTCGGCGCGCGCGTCGGACGCGCACCCGAACGAGGTGCGCATCGCCTTCGACGGCGACGCCGTATTGTTCTCCGACGAGGCCGAGCGCGTGTACCAGTCACAAGGCCTCGACGCGTTCCAGGCGCACGAGTCGTCGCACTCCACCACGCCCCTGGCGGCCGGCCCGTTCAAGCCGCTGCTGGAGGCGCTGCAACTGCTGCAACGCTCGTCCGGCGACGCGATGCACGTGCGCACCGCGCTCGTCACCGCGCGCAGCGCCCCCGCCCACGAACGCGCCATCCGCACGCTGATGGAATGGCAGATCGAGGTGGATGAGGCGATGTTCCTGGGCGGCCTGCCCAAAGGCGAGTTCCTGCGCGAGTTCGAGCCCGACTTCTTCTTCGACGACCAGACCGGCCACGTGGAGAACGCGGCGAGCCATGTGCCGTCGGGACTGGTGGCGGCAGGGATCTCGAACGCCTGAGGCACCGCGCCACGCCCTACGCACGGCGCGGCACTTCGGATTGCATCTCCCTGCCGCAGGCTACGCCGGCGGGCCGCGGTCGTTGCCCATCGTCGACGAAGCTCGATACTGTACGTTCCCCTCCCCCACGCGAAGGACCTCCATGCCCGGCACGCCGCGGGATCGCCGCCGTCCCCTCCTCCTGTTGACCGTGCTCGTCATCGCCATAGTCGGGGCGCTGGCCGGTTGCAACTCGATTCCACCGGCGCCGTTGCCCACCGTCGCGTCGGTCGAACTCCCGCGCTACATGGGCACCTGGTACGAGATCGCCCGGCTTCCCAACCGGTTCCAGGCCGCCTGCGCGTCGGACACCGTGGCGCGGTACCGCCTGAAGGGCGATGGCGTCGAGGTGCTCAACCGGTGCCGCCGCGCCGACGGTTCGGTCGATGCGATCACCGGCCGCGCGACGCCCGTGGCCGGGTCGGCGGGCGCTCGCCTGAGGGTGTCGTTCTTCTGGCCGTTCTACGGCAACTATTGGGTGCTCGACATCGATCGCGCCTACGAGACGGTCCTGGTCGGAGAGCCTTCGCGTGAGTACGCCTGGATCCTCTCGCGCTCTCCGCACATCGACGACGCCCATCTGCAGGCCTTGCTGGCGCGCGCGCAATCCCTCGGCTTCGACCGTTTGGCTTTCGTGACAACCCGCCACGGCGCCCCGATTGCCGATGACGGCACATGACCCCAAGCCCATCGATCCTTTCCCAGGGAGCCACTACCTTGAAAAGCCTGCGCCTGGCCCTGTTGGCCGTCCCCGTCGCGATCCTCGCCTCCGGCTGCGCCAGCACGCCCACCGACCTGCCGCCTCTTGCACTCGTCTCCCACGTCGACCTGCCGCGCTTCATGGGCGACTGGTACGTGATCGCCAACATCCCGACGTTCCTGGAAAAGGGCGCGCACAACGCGAAGGACAGCTACCGGCTGGACGCCGACGGCACGATCGCGACCACGTTCAGCTTCAATGCCGACGCGGCCGACGGGCCCGCCAAGCATTACGCGTCTCGCGGCTACGTGATGGACGCGTCATCGAACGCAGTGTGGGGCCAGCAGTACGTGTGGCCGATCAAGGCCGACTACCGCATCTCCTGGCTGTCTCCGGACTACACCGAGACGGTGATCACGCGAGAGAAGCGCGACTACGTGTGGATCATGGCGCGCACGCCCACGATTCCGGCGGAAGACTTGGCGCGCCTGAAGCAATTCGTGCAGTCACAGGGATACGCCGCCGAAAAGCTGCAACTCGTGCCGCAGGACGCGGCGGCCGCCGCACGATGATCGTGCGCCGCTAGGCGAGCGCCGCGGGCGGCGTGGCGGACGCCGGCTCGGGTGGCGGCGACGTCGATGGCGACGTGGGTGCGGGCGACGCCGGCGGCGCCAGGCTCGACCGCAGCGCATCGGCCGTCAGCGGCTCGGGCACGTGGTACAGGAAGCCCTGGGCCCAATCGATGCCCAGCTCGCGCAACTGCGTGGCCACGGCCTCGGTCTCGACGAACTCGGCCACCACGGGTTTCTTGAGCAGGCGCGCCATCTCGGCCATCGAGCGCACCATGCCGCCGTGCACGAGGTCGACGTCCATGTCGCGCACGAACATGCCGTCGATCTTGATGCTGTCGAACGGCAACTGGCGCAGGTAGGTGAACGAGGCGAAGCCGGAGCCGAAGTCGTCGAGAGCGAAGCGGCAGCCCAGGCGGTGCAGGTCGTGCATGAACTCGCTGGCGCTCTGCAGGTTGACGATGGCCTGCGTCTCGGTGATCTCGAAGCACAACAGGCGGCCGGGTACGCCGTGCTCGCGCAGCGTGTCGGCCACGTACTGCGCCAGGCCGGGCTCGCGGATGGACACGGCCGAGAGATTGATGGCCACCTGGTCGATGCGGTCGTGCGTGCCGGGCAGCGCGCCCAGCAACGTGACCACCTCGCGGATCATCCAGCGATCGAGCTCGCCGATCATCTGGTAGCGCTCGGCCGGCGCGATGAACATGGCCGGCAACACCATCTTCTGGCGGCGCGGATCCCACAGTCGAATGAGCGTCTCCACGTGCAGGCCCGGCGCGTGGCCACCGGCCGCGGCGGCCAGCGGCGTGAGGCGCTGGAAGTACGCGCGGAACTCGTGGCGCTTGAGGGCGTCCACCAGCACCAGCGCCCAGTTGACCGACTCGCGATGGCCCTCGCCTTCCAGCAGCGAGGAGTCGTGCACGCGGATCGAGCCGCGGCCCTCGCGCTTGGCCAGGTAGGCGGCCTCGTCGGCCACCAGCATCAGCTGGTCGAACGACACGATGTCGCGCGCGATGCGCACCACGGCCACCGACGCGGCCATCTTGAAGCTGCGCTCCTCCCAGTGGAACTCGAACTCGGCGAGCTGGGCCAGGATGCGGCGCGCCAGCGCGGGGCCGCCGTCGACGCCGGTGTCCTCGGCCACCACGCCGAACTTGTCGCCGCCCAGGCGCGCGAAGAAGTCGGCGCGCTGCAGCAGGCCGCCCACCACCTCGGCGAACTGGCGCAGCAGTTCGTCGCCGGCGATGCAGCCGCAGGTCTCGTTGACCAGGCGAAACTGGTCGATGTCGATCAGCAGGAACACGGCGTCGCACGCGGTGCGCTGCACGCGGGCCAGCAGCTCCGACACGTGGGCGTCGAGCGCGCCACGGTTGTACAGGCGCGTGACGAAGTCGTGCGTGGCCAGGTAGTTGAGCCGATCCTGCATGTAGCGCCGCTCGTTGATCTCCTGGCGCAGGTGGCGATTGGCGATGGTGAGTTCGGCGGTGCGTTCGCGCACCTTCTCTTCGAGCCCGTGGTTGAGCTCGCGGAGCTGTTCCAGCAGGTTGCGGCGTTCGAGCTGGTAGCGGACGCGCGCGCGCACCTCGTCGGCGTTGATCGGCTTGGAGATGTAGTCGCTGCCACCCACCGCGAAGCCCTGGCTGACGTCGTCGGTGCGGGCGGTGACGAAGATGACGGGGATGTCGGCGGTGGCCGGGTCGGCCTTCAGGCGGCGGCACACCTCGAAGCCGTCCATGCCCGGCATCATGACGTCCAGCAGCACGAGGTCGGGTCGGCCGCGGACGGCCAGTTCGAGTGCGCGGGCGCCGGAGGTGGCGGCCATCAGTTCGCAGTGTTCGTCGCTCAACGTGGCGCTCAGCACATCGATGTTGTGCGGCGTGTCGTCGACGATCAGGATTTTCGAGACTCTCGCGGTCACCAACATCCACTCCCGTTGTCCGGGACGGCCCGGGCTGCAGCTTTCGCTCTTCCGAGTGTAATCACATGCGCGCCGACGGTTCAGGCGCTTTTGTACGCAGATTCGTGGAATGCGACACATCGCGCGGCGGGCCGACCCGCAGCGTATCGGCGGCGCATCACGATGGTGCAACCTCGCCCTGCGCGAGCAGCGCCGCCACGCGCTGTTCCAGCAGCTGGAAGTCGTAGGCCTGCGCCGCCTCGTCGAACGCGCGCCAGCGCTCCGCGCCGATCGCCTCGGGCGTGATGCCCTCCATCAGCATCGCCACCGCGCCCAGCTGACCGCTGGAGGCGGCGGCGGCGAGCTCGCGCAACTTGCCGAGCATGCCGGCGGACAGGCCGTCGGCCAGCGGCGCCTCGTCCGCCAACTCCGGCGCAGGGGCCGCCACGGGGCGCAACCGTACGCCGGCGTACGCCACCAGGGCGCGGTAGACGTCCTGGAACGGATAGGGCTTGCCGATGAAATCCTGGAAGCCGTTCTCGATGTAGAAGCGCCGCTCGTGCTCGAGGCTCGACGCCGAGACAGCCACCACCGGCAGCGTGGCGGTGAACGGATCGGCGCGCAGTTGTTCGATCATCTCGACGCCGTTCATGTGCGGCATCCGGATGTCGGAGAACACGATGTCGAAGCGCTCGGCGCGACAACGCTGCAGGCCCTCCCGCCCGTCGAAGGCCTGCGTCACGGTGCAGCCCACCTCGCGCAGCAGGTTGACCAGCACGTCGCGGCTATCGGGATCGTCCTCGATCACCAGCACCGTGCAGGGCGTGTCGTCCTCCAGCACCTGGGCGCCCATGCCGACCGGGACGCCGGGGGCCGACAGCCGGCTCGCCGGCAGCGTGAGCCAGAAGCGCACCTGCGTGCCCACGCCGGGCGTGCTGGAGACCGTGAGCTCGCCGCCCATCGCGCGGGCCATGTCGCGCGACAGCGCCAGCCCCAGGCCGGTGCCGCCCTTCTCCTGGCCCGCCGAGCCCTGGCGGAACGGCACGAACAGGTCGGCCAGTTCGTCGGGTGCGATGCCCGGGCCGGTGTCGTGCACCTCGAACCAGATGCGGTCGGTGACCACGGCGTCACGCCACACGTGCACCCCGATGTGGCCGCGCTCGGTGAACTTCAGCGCGTTGCCCAGCAGGTTGGCGACGATCTGGCCCACCTTGTTGCGGTCGCCCTCCACCACCGTGGGCGGCGCCAGCGCCAGCTCGCTCTGCAGCGCCAGCCCCTTGGCGCGGGCGTGGGAGCCGTACAGCGCGTCGATGTCCCGCAGCTCCTGCAGCAGGTCGAACGGTGCCACCAGCACCTGCAGGCTGCCCGACTCGATCTTGGCCAGGTCGAGCACGTCGTTGATCAGCCCCAGCAGCCGGTTGCCCGCGTTGTGGATCACGCGCAGGCGCGACTGCGTCTCGTCGGGCAGCTTGCGATCGGCCATCAGCAGCTGCGTGAAGCCCAGCACGGCGTTGAGCGGCGTGCGGATCTCGTGGCTCATGTTGGCCAGGAACACGCTCTTGCTGCGGTTGGCGCGCTCGGCCTCTTCCTTGGCGGCCTCCAGCGCCTCCACCATGCGCCGGCGCTCGCTCACGTCGCGCAGCACCGCCTGCATCAGGTTGTGGTCGTTGTGGCGGAACAGGCTGATGGTGATCTCGGCGTCGAACTGCGAGCCGTCGAGGCGGCGGCAACGCGCCTCGAAGGTCTTCGTGCCGCCCGCCTTGACGTCGCCCACCTGCAGCGCCGCGAGCCGCGCCGTCGGCGTGCCGTCGGGCTGCGTCTCGGGCGCGAACTGCGCCATGGACTGGCCCAGCAGGCTGCCCCGCGTGCCCGCGCCCAGCAGGTCGGCGGCGCGCCGGTTGCAGTCGATGATCAGCGCGTGGCGGATGATGAGGATCGCGTCGCCGGCGGTCTCGAACGTGGCCCGGAAGCGCGCCTCGCTGGTCTTGAGCGCGAGGTTGGCGGCCTGGATCTCGGTCATGTCCCGCGCGATGCCCACCACGCCGATCACGGCGCCGCGATCGTCGCGCACGGCGGTCTTCGTGATCTCGAGCTGGCGCTCGCCGCCATCGCCGGCGCCGCGCTCGGTCTCGTGGAACACCAGCGGCTCGGAGGCCGCCAGCGTGGCCTGGTCCTGCGCCTGGTAGTGATCGGCCTTGGCCCAGCCGGCCATCTGCGCGTCGGTCTTGCCCAGCACCTCGGCCTCG
>JACMOG010000483.1 GCA_014378125.1 Vitreoscilla sp.
AACATGGTCTACGGCGATGCCCAGGCCGTTCTGATCTCGATGATCGAAGCGGTGCGCGGCCTCGGCCTGCCTGCCGCCGCGTGACCTTCACGCCAACCAGGAAGAACTCATGACCGCCAAGATGCACGCCGCCGTCGTCGAACAATTCGGCAAGCCGCTCGTCCTCAAGGAACTCGACGTTCCCACGCCGGGGCCGGGCCAGATCCTGGTCAAGACCGAGGCCTGCGGCGTCTGCCACACCGACCTCCACGCCGCAAACGGCGACTGGCCGTTGAAGCCCGCCCTGCCCTTCACCCCGGGCCATGAAGGCATCGGCATCGTCACCGCGCTCGGCGCGGGAGTGACCGCGGTCAAGGAGGGTGAGCGAGTCGGGGTGCCGTGGCTCTACTCCGCCTGCGGCCATTGCGAGTTCTGCCTGGCGGCTCGCGAGCCGGTCTGCGCCAGCGCGCAGTTCGGCGGCTACACGAGGAACGGCGGCTTCGCGGAGTACATCGTCGCCGACCCGAACTACGCCGCACACGTCCCGGCGCACCTGGCGGCGCGCGACGCCGCACCGTTGATCTGTGCAGGCATCACGTCCTACAAGGGCCTCAAGGAGACGCAAGCCCGACCGGGCGAATGGGTCGTCATCTCGGGCATCGGCGGTCTTGGCCACCTGGGCGTCCAGTACGCGAAGGCGATGGGCCTGCACGTCTGCGCGGTCGACATCGACGACGGCAAGCTCGCGCACGCCACGCGGCTCGGCGCCGACGCGGTGGTGAACGCGAAGAACGGCGATGCGATCGAGGCGGTGAAGAAGGCAACGGGCGGCGGCGCACACGGCGTCCTGATCACGGCGCCCTCGCTCGCGGCATTCAAGCAAGGCGTGGGCATGACGGGCAAGTGCGGCACCTGCGTCCTCGTCGGTTTGCCGCCGGGCGAGTTCCCGACGCCGCTGTTCGACGTCGTTGCCAACTGCATCACCATTCGCGGCTCCTTCGTCGGCAACCGCCGCGACATGGCGGAGGCGCTGGCGTTCGCCGCCGACGGCAAGGTCAAGGCCGACATCGAGTTGCAGCCGTTGTCGGCGATCAACAATGTCTTCTCGCGACTGGCGCACGGCGATGTGCCGTCGCGCGTGGTGCTCGATTTCTCGCCGCGTTGAGCGTTGCCGCGTGATTCACGCCCTGAACACGGCCACGGCATTGCTGACTTCGGCGCAGATGGCCGAGGCCGATCGCCTGACGGTGGCCTCGGGCATCGGCGAACTGGCATTGATGGAGAACGCCGGCCGCCCCGTCGCGTGCGAGATCATGCGTCGCTGGAGCCCGCGACGCGTCGTCGTCCTGTGCGGCCCGGGCAACAACGGGGGAGACGGCTTCGTGGTCGCGCGGCGGCTGGCCGAAGCCGACTGGCCGGTGCGGGTCGCCCTGCTGCTGCCCAGCGGCGGGTTGCCGAGTGCCGCTGCGCATCACGCCTCCCTCTGGCGCGGCGAGGTCGAGTCGCTTGGAGTTGCTGCGCTCGGGGACGCCGAACTGGTCGTCGACGCGATCTTCGGCGCTGGACTGAGTCGGCCGCTGGAAGGCGTCTCGGCGCAGACGCTGAAGGCAGCAGCCGCTGCCGGGTTGACCATCGTCGCCGTCGACGTGCCGAGTGGCCTGATGGGTGATACCGGCGATGACGTCGGCGCGGTGTCGTCCGCGCTGACCGTGACCTGCTTCCGCAAGAAGCCGGGCCACCTGCTGCAACCCGGCCGCAGCCTGTGCGGCGAACTCGTGGTCGCCGACATCGGTACGCCGGTGTCAGTCTTCGAGCACGTCCTGCCCGACACGTTCGAGAACGATCCGACGCTGTGGGCCGCGGCACTGCCGGCGCTGCAGTCGGCAGGCAACAAGTACACGCGCGGCCACGCGCTGGTGTTCGGCGGCTACCCCATCACCGGCGCGGCGCGCATGGCCGCGCGCGCCGCGGCGCGCATCGGGGCGGGCCTGACTACCATCGCGGTGCCCGAAGTTGCGCTCCCCATCTATGCGGCTGCGCTGACGAGCATCATGGTGACGCCGCTCGTGCAGCCGTCGGACTTCGACGGGCTGCTCGTGGACACGCGTTACACGGGTCTGCTGATCGGCCCGGGCGCAGGCATTGGCGAGATCATTCGCGAGCGGGTGCTGGCCATCTTGCGGACCGCTCGACCCACCGTGCTGGACGCTGACGCCCTGACGGCCTTCGAAGCCGAGCCCCGGTCGCTGTTCCAGGCGATCAAGGGGCCTTGCATCCTGACGCCACACGAAGGCGAGTTCAAGCGTCTGTTCGACACCCGCGGCGACAAGCTCGCGCGCACCCGCGCCGCGGCACGCACGAGCGGCGCCGTCGTGGTCCTCAAGGGCAGCGACACCGTCATCGCCGCGCCCGATGGCCGCGCCATCATCAATGCGAACGCCCCGCCGACGCTGGCCACGGCGGGCGCGGGTGACGTGCTGGGCGGCATCGTGCTGGGCCTGCTCGCGCAAGGCATGGACCCATTCCTGGCAGCCGCCGCGGCGGTGTGGATCCACGGCGCGGCGGCAGCCACGTTCGGCCCGGGTTTGCTTGCAGAGGACTTGCCGGATTTGCTGCCTGCCCAATTGTCAAGCGTGTCAGGCCGATCCGGCTCAGGCTCCAATGCCGCTCGATGACCGCTCTGAAAGGAACTACATGCACGCGATAGTGTTGAACAAGATCGGCGCGCCGCTCGAGTGGACGGAGCCCCCGGACCGGCAACCCGGCCCAGGCCAGATCCGCATTTCGGTCGCCGCCTGCGGCGTGTGCCGCACGGACCTGCACGTCGTCGATGGCGAACTGCCGCACCCTCAGGTACCCATCATTCCCGGACACCAGATCGTCGGTCGCATCGACGCGCTCGGCGCTGGCGTGGACACCTTGAAGATCGGCGAACGGGTGGGGATCCCGTGGCTCGGCCACACCTGCGGCGTGTGCCCGTACTGCAAGATGCAGCGCGAGAACCTCTGCGACAGCCCCCTGTTCACCGGCTACACGCGCGATGGCGGCTACGCGACTGCGGCGGTCGCCGATGCGCGGTTCGCCTTTCCGCTGGGCGAGGCAGGCAGCGACGAATCGTTGGCTCCCCTGCTCTGCGCCGGCCTGATCGGCTGGCGCGCGCTGGGCATCGCCGGCGAGGGCAAGCGTCTAGGCCTGTACGGATTCGGCGCGGCGGCGCACATCCTGGCGCAGGTCGCGACATGGCAGGGTCGCTCGGTGTTCGCCTTCACGAAGCCGCGGGACAAGGCGACGCAGGCGTTCGCCCGCAGCCTCGGTGCGACCTGGGCCGGCGGCTCCGACGAGATGCCGCCGCAGCCGCTCGACGCCGCGATCATCTTTGCGACCGTGGGGGATCTGGTGCCGCTCGCCCTGAAAGCGGTGCGCAAGGGCGGTCGCGTGGTCTGCGCCGGCATCCACATGAGCGACATCCCGAGCTTTCCGTACAGCCTGCTATGGGAAGAACGAGAACTCCTGTCCGTGGCCAATCTCACCCGCCAGGACGGTCTGGATTTCCTCGCTCTCGTGCCGCAGATCGGTATCGTCACCAAGACCACCCGATACCCGCTTCAGCGGGCCAACCAGGCCCTTGCCGACCTGCGCGCGGGCCGCTTCGAGGGCGCGGCTGTACTGATGCGCTGAGATCGGCTCGCCGTCAGCCTGCTGGCCGGTGCGCGGTATCGTTCATCCGGTCATATTTCGCGAAGTGCTTGCGGGCCAATGCGACGAGCTGGTTCTCGGTCGGATGGTCGACCACCTCGTAGCCGACGATGCGTGCCGCAGTCAGGGGCCGGTGCTTGTCGACGTAGTGCCGGAAATCGGCGATTCCCGTGTGGCGACCTGCCACCAGCACCTCGGCTATGCCTTCCATCGCATCGCAGACCGAACCGAAGAACTCATGCTCGTCGCGCACGCCGCTGCGATGCTGTCGGGTGAAATGCCGATGCTCGTGGATCTTGCGATCGAGCACCGACTCCGAATCGAATTGCAGCACTTCGGCGGACTGGTGATCGACGAAGGCTACTGCGTGGTAAAGGCTCATGTTTGACTTTCGTGCGTCCTGTTTTTCGGATCGACTCTGAAATTCAGAATTCGGAAGCCAGCGCCGTGGCCCCTGCCCCGTACCAGGTCCGTCCGTAGTGCTCGTACAGTCCGACATCGCGCTCCCGGCTCCACTCGTCGCCCTCGACGTAGGCTGGCGCGCCCTTGACCGCTTCCCGGCTGAGGTCGACCGTGACGATCCGGGACGCCCAGCTCACATCCGTGATCCATGGCGGCGCGATCAGCACCTTGTGGCCGAGCCACCAGTTGCTGGTATCGACGACGAGGTAGCGAATGGCCCAGGTATCCTCGTCGAGGCGGAAGCCGGCGACGTGTCCGATCTCGCCATCGCTGGCATGCAGGTGATAGCCGACGACCTCGTTGCAGCTGCGAAGGTGGGGATCCGCATTGCGCCGACGCTCCCGTTCGGCCTGCCGATAGAGCGCCTCTTCACGCTCGGTCTCGGGTGCCATCGCTCCGTAGCCGACATACCCCGGCGTCATGGCGTACGGGTACATCCCGTTGCCCCACATGCTCGCGCCACCCCAGTAGTTACCGTAGCCGTAGTATTGGAGGTAGAGGCTCTCGTGCTGCCGCGAGACGGGCTGCTGGGTGTCGATGTCAGGGCTGTTCCTGACCTGCTCCTTGGAGATCGAGACGGGCAATGTCCTATCGAGCCAGTTCGGTTCGTGAATCGAGATCGGCGAGATGAGAACACGTCGGCCCAGCAGCCATGCGCCGGTCTCGACGACCAGGTAGCGAACCACCCAGGCGTCGTCGTCGAAGTAGAAGTCCGTCACGCGGCCGATGTCCCCATCGGTCGCACCGATGGCGTAGTGCTCCAGGTCCTTGGTGGTGCGCAGCATTTTTGTTTCCTTACACGGTGTGCTTGTCGTCACTGTGGGAGCAGTGCCTGGCGGTTGTCTGTGCGCTGACGAACTCTGGCCGCGCGGGATCAAAGTTGGGTGCGCGACAGCACAGACAAGTCCCTCCCACGCGTGCACGGTGATGCCAGTTCTCGAGCTGCCTGTGCAAATACCTCGTCCACCGATTGCTGCAATGTCGTTCAAACAAGATTCCCCCGTCCTGCCCAGCCACCGGCGCCGCTCCGAGCGGTTGCGCGGGGTGCTTGGAGCCATGTGGGCAGGCGCTGGAATCCTGCTGCTGCTGTTCAGCTTCGCGTAGCTCGGCAGCGAGGTGCTCGAAGGCGAGGCACGCAGTTTCGTCATG
>JACMOG010000484.1 GCA_014378125.1 Vitreoscilla sp.
CCCCGTCGGCGGCCCCGACGCCATCGCGTGGTCGCGGCGCCTGGCGGCCGAGGAGGGCATCTTCACGGGCATCTCCGGCGGCGCCTCGCTGGCCGTGGCCATCCAGGTGGCCGAGCGCGCGCCCGAGGGCTCGGTCATCTGCTGCATGCTGGCGGACACCGGCGAGCGCTACCTGTCGACGCCGCTGTTCGAAGGCGTGGAAACCGAGATGACGGCCGACGAGATCGCGCTGTCGCAATCGACGCCGGGCTACCAGCTGCCGGCGGCCTGGGCCCGCGTCAGTCGGCCGGGCGCCGGCCCAGTAGCCCCTTGCGCACCACCGCGATGTGGCCGCGCAGGTCGTACAGCAAGTCGCCGTAGGCCGGCGGCACCGCCAGCTTCATCACGGCCGTCTCCATGTGCGCCAGCCGGTGCAGCAGCGCGTCGAAGCCGGCCTGGTTCAGCGGGCCCTGGTGGCCGTCGCGGTCGATGTGCTGCAGCACCGCGTACCAGCGGTAGATGCGCGACTCGGTGCGCCAGCGAAACACCGCCGGCGCGATCTTGATGCCCGGCACCAGGATGATGGTCATCGGCACGACGATGGCCAGGATGCGCTCGATCAGGCTGGCGATCCAGAACGGGAACGTGCGGTAGAAGAAGCCGCGGCCCGAGGCGTAGTAGCGGGCTGCGTCGGCGCTGATGGCGAAGTCGTGCTCGATCGGCGCCGGAAACTCGCCGCTCTTCTTGTATAGGCCGGCGCGCCCGTGCACCTCGCGCGCTGCCTCCAGCAGCAGGTCGGACAGCGCCGGATGCAGGCTCTCGCGGGCGATGAGCTCCACCGTCGAGGCGCCGGCCCTTGAAATCCGACAGCAGGACCTTGGGCTTGCCGCGGTAGAAGATCATCAGCGGCTGGTAGGACACGCTGCCCAGCGACACCAGCCGCGGCGCGTCGGCGCCCAGGCTCCCGCCGCCCACCACGAACCCGACATCGGCCTTGCGCTCGGCGATCTGCGACAGGTTGTCGCGCGAGCCCTGAGACGCCGTGAGCTGGATGGTGACGCCCTCGCGCGCCAGGATCTTGCGGTATTGCTCGGCCACCAGCCGGAACGCGCTGCCCGGCGGTCCGCTGGCCATCGTCAGCGTGGTGGGCGGCGCCGAGTTCAGGAACACGAACGCCAGCACGCCCGCCACGATGCTCACGGCCAGGATCAGGCCGATGCTGATCGGCAGGCCGTGGCCCACGTTGGTGGCCAGGCGCGCACGGGCGCGTTCCAGGCGCGTGCGCGGGACGTCGGACAGGGGATCGTTTGGCAGGCTCATGGCGTCGGCACGGAAGCGCCGGCCATCTTGTGCCGCGCCGCCGTCCGCCGGCCCGCTCACTTGTCCATCAGTTGGCGCGTGAAGTACGTGTACTCCAGGGCGCTGGTGTGGGCGCGTTCCTTCTGGTTCGCGCCCGAGCCGTGGCCCCCCTCGATGACTTCATAGTAGTAATACGGGATGCCGTATTCGGACAGCCGCGCCGCGAACTTGCGCGCGTGTTGCGGGCCCACGCGGTCGTCCTTGGTGGTCGTCCACACGAGCGCCCGCGGGTACGTCGTGTCGCGGTGCAGGTTCTGGTACGGCGAGATCCTGGCGAGGAAGGCGCGCTCGTCCGGGTTGGCCACCGAGCCGTATTCGCCCACCCACGACGCGCCCGCGGCGATCTGCTCGTAGCGCAGCATGTCGAGCAGCGGTACCTGGATGTCGACGGCGTTCCACAGGTCGGGATGCTGCGTCATCTGCACGCCCATCAGCAGGCCGCCGTTGGAGCCGCCCTCGATGCCGAGCCGGCGCGGGCTGGTCACGCCGCGGGCGATGAGGTCGCGCGCGACCGCGGCGAAGTCGTCGAAGGTGGTCTGGCGCTTCGTCTTGAGGCCGGCCTCGTGCCAGGCCGGGC
>JACMOG010000485.1 GCA_014378125.1 Vitreoscilla sp.
CGGTCGGCGCCCGGCTTGGGCGCGTACGCGACGACGATGTCGGACGCGCCGTTGGTGAGCACGTCCATGTAGGCGCGGCTCGCCGCCGGATCGGCCAGCACCTGCGCGACACGGGCGCGCGTGGCGGCGTCGGGTGCCGGCGGGTTTGCCTCGTCGCCGTCGCCGATCGACTTCAGCATCAGGCGCGTGCAGGCCGCCGACTCGCTGGCCGGGCAGGCCGCCGCCAGCTTGCGCAACAGCGGGCCGCGCTCGGCGGCGGGCACGTCCTGCGCGCCGTCGTCGATTTCCCACGCGTAGAACGCCAGCAGGCGCCACTCGCCACCCGCCAGCGGCTTGCCGGCGCGGGCATCGGCCAGCACCTGCGCGACCGGACGCCCGCTGGCCATGCCCAGCTGCAGCAACTGCATCACCTGCGGCGCGTCCACCTCGCCGGGCAGGCGCATGAGCTCCTTGCGGTCGGGGCTGAACAGGATCAGCGTGGGATAGCCCGATACCTTGAACTTCGTGCCCAGCTTCTGCGCGCCCCGCGTGTCGCCGTCGAGGTGCACGGCCACGAGGCTCTTCGACTGCTCGGCGAAGTCCTGGCGATTGAACAGCGTGGCCTTGAGCTGGTTGCACGGCGGGCACCACACGGCGCCCCAGTACAGCAGCACGGGCTTGTTCTGCGCCTTGGCGGTGGCAGAGGCCTTGTCGATGTCGGCGTCGCTGACGGCTTCCTGCCAGGCCACGCTGGTGGCCGGCGGCGCCTCGATGGCCTGGGCCGCGGGGCCGAAGCCGGCCAGCGTCGCAGCCAGCGCGAGGGCCAGGCCGGACAGCTTCAGGGATCGTGCGGGCGAATGCGGCAGTCGGCTCATCGGGACGGGTCTCCAGGATGTGGATGTGCGGCACGCGGCCGGCCTCGCGTGCGGATGGGCAGCGGGCTGGCGCGCGGCTTGGGGGGCGCGACGCGTATTGTCTTCGACTGCGGGCGCTCGTGTGCGCGCTCGCGGGTGGGTCGGCGGGTGGGTGGGGTCGGCCTGCGGGTTGGCGGGCGGGCGGGCGTCCCGCGCAGGCGACTCAGTCGGCGGCGTGCGCGTCCGCGGCGCCCAGCGCCTGCTGCGCCGGCTCCTCCAACGGCTCCGGCGTGGCGCGCGCCAGCGCCATCCAGGTGGCGAAAGGCAGGCGCAGCGCGCGTCGCGGGGCCGGGCGAAGAACGTCCAGCACGCCGTCGTGCTCCAAAATCACGCCGTAGTCTTCGGGCACGTCGTCCGCGTCGCCCACGCCCTCGGCCAGCACGTACCAGCACTCGCGCGCCATCTGCCGGTAAGCCTCGCCCTTGGCCGGCCTGCGCAGGTCGCCCAACAGGTCGGCGCGGCGCACCTTGATCTCGTGGACGACGGGCTCGAGATAGTCCTCGACGCTGGTGTTGCGCACCGAGAAGAGATCGGGCCGGGCCACCGTCCAGCGGCCGGTGCCCAGCGCGTCGTCGCCGGTGCGCACGCGCAGCGACAGCCCGCGCCACGCGATGCGCCCGCCGCGCTGCATGGCCACGGCCACGCGGCCGATCAGCGCCTCGTGGGCGTCGCGCGCGGCGCGGTTGCGCGCGAGGGTGGCGGCCAGCACCGCGATGCCGGCGTCGGTGACGCGCAGCGTCTCGCGGCCGTGGCCGTCGCGCAGCCGATCCACCCAGCCGGCGGCCAGCAGCTCCACCTCCACCAGGTCCTGGCTGGGCCAGCCGGCCGAGCGCCAGATGGCGCGCAGTCGGCGGCGGTGCAGTTCGGTCAGCGGCGACGAGGTCATGGCAAGCACACGAAAGTATGCGTCGACGACCCGCTCATGGCGTGAGCTCCCGGAAATCACCTCCAGGATCCGGCGCGCATCTCCCCAACGGAGGGCGGGTTCGCCGCTGGCGAGCGAAGGCGGGCAGGCGTACATTCGTCGGCAGGCGGCGCCGTTCGCGCCGCCGGCCTTCAGAGCGGCGCGCCCTGCCGACGCGGCCACGCCAAGGAGACCTGCATGTGTGAAATCTTCATCAGCGCCGATCCTGCCAGCTACGAGAGCCGCACGCGCTCCGTTCGCCTGCACGGCGTGGTCACCAGCATCCGGCTGGAACACCTCTACTGGGAGGTGCTCGAGGAGATCGCCCGGCGCGACGGCATGGCGGTCGTCCACCTCATCGAGAAGCTGTACGACGAGCTGGTGGTGGCGCGCGGCGGCGTGGGCAACTTCACGTCGTTCCTGCGCGTCACCGCGCTGCGCTACGAAGGCCTGGTAGCCCAGGGCCGAATCCCGGCCGACGTGAACATCCCCATCCGATCGCTCGACGCGAAGACCGTGCTGCAGGAGCTGCCCAAGGGCTGGAGCGCCCCGCCGGCCACACGGGCCGATGGCGAGGCCGCCGCGCCGGCGGCGCGGGCGTTGCAGCGCGCGCTCACTCGGCTGCCGCACTGACCCCGCAGCCGGGTCCAGCCGCCTTCAGTCCACGCGGAATCGGCCCGGCGACGCGTTGACGGCCGCCGCCGACGCGTCCACCGCCTCGGCGCAGACGCTCATCGTCCGCGCCAGCATGTCGATGAACGCGCGCGTCTTCGCGGGCATCAGCCGGCGTCCGGGAAACACGGCCCAGCAATCGGCATCGGGCAGGCACCAGTCGGGCAGGATGCGCTGCAGCTCGCCGCGCACCAGGTAGGGCTCGGCGAAGAAGTCGGCCACGGCCACCACGCCGGCACCGCGGCGCGCCAGCCGGATCAGCACGTCGGGTGAATTGGCGCGCACGTGCTGCGCCGGCACCACCTGCTCGGTCGCCGGGGCCGTGCCCGCGCGGCCAGCCTGGCCCGGATCCGCGGTGCCCGCCGAAGCGCGCCGCACCAGCATCCAGGGCCACGCCTCGCCGGCGCGCGACAGCAGCATCAGCGCCGGGATCGTGCGCAGCGCCGCGGGCTCCAGCGGCTCGCCGTGCTCGCGCAGCAGCGATGGCGCCGCGTACAGGCCGGTGCTGAACACGGCCAGCCGGCGCGCGGCCAGTTGCGCGTCGTCCTGCAGCGCCCCCATGCGGATCGCCAGGTCGAAGTTCTCGCCGATCAGGTCCACGCGGCGCGGCGAGAGATCGAGCTCGAGCGCCACCGCGGGGAAGTCGCGCACGAAGTCGGCCAGCGGCTGTTCCAGCGCGTTGCTGGCGAAGTCGCCCGGCATCGACACGCGCAGCCGCCCGCTGGGCCGCGCCTGGCGCGACAACGCGAACGCGAGCGCCGCGTCCACCTCCTCCGACAGCGCGCGCGCGTGGTCGAGCACGCCCTGGCCGAATTCGGTGATGACCAGCTTGCGGGTGGTGCGCTGCAGCAGCCGTGCGCCCAGCCGCTTCTCCAGCGCGGCGATGCGGCGCGACACCGTCGATTTGGGCAGCTGCACGCGTTCGGCCGCCCGGCTGAAGCTGCCGGACTCTGCCACGCGCGCAAACAGGAGCAGGTCGTCGGCGTCGAGGCTCATATGAAGACATCCGGTTCGCGGAGCTTGTCGTCTGGTGCCATGTTGCGCTCCAGCGTATCAGGGAATCCGAGTGGGAACCGAGGTCGGCCGGCGGGCTCCAGCACCGTCGTGTGCCGAGGCCGGGCGCGCCTGTCCGGTTTGCCGGGGCGATTCCGTACGGTCAATCAAGGACGCCCGAACCGTAGACGTCCGTCGATTCATCCGAGGAGAAACGGACATGCGCAAATTCATCCTGACGATGCTGGGCATCGTGGTCGTGCTCGCCTTCACGCTCTACGCGGTCATCGGCGAGACCGGGCCCATTGGCTGGATCAACGCCGCCCAGGCGCGAAGCGACGGCACCTATTCGCGCTCGATCAGCGCCTTCGTCCTGGTGATCGGGTTGTGCCTGGTCATCATGGGCGTCATCTACGTCATCGAGTTCGTCCAGAAGATCCGACGTGCCATCGGCGGCCCGGTCGCGCCGCAGCCCGTGGCCATGGCCGCACCGATCGCCCCCGGCCCCGCCGTCGTCGCGCCGCACAAAGCCCCGAAGGCCGCTCCCACCGGCTGGCGCCTGGGCCTGATCGTGTGGGCTACCTTCATGACGCTGTTCTGGGCTTGTCTCCTGGGCTGGTACGGCTGGGACTGGCACCTGCGTCGCGTCGACGTCGTCAGTGCCTATGCGCCGCTGCAGCTCATCCGCGACGTGGAGCCGATGCGGCCGGAGAACGGCAGCCACCTGGCGCTGGAAGGCGGCGTGCCCCTGTGGGATCGCGCCTTGTCGCGGCAGTCCACCAACCCCGGCGGCAGCAGCCGGACCGAGGCGATCTACGTGCCGGTGGCCACCGCCGACTGGCGCCAGGGCGATCCCGTGCACTTC
>JACMOG010000486.1 GCA_014378125.1 Vitreoscilla sp.
ACCAGCTCGTGCTGAGCCTGACGGCCATCGGGCCGAGCGCCACCTTCGATTCGGCCGTGGACGGCCAGGTGGCGGCACGGCTGAAGCCGGCCGCCACTGAGCTGTCGGTGCGGTTGGGATGGAAGCCGCCCGCGTGAGCGGCTCCCCCCGCGACGCTCCCGCGTCGCAGTGTCGGATCAGGCCTCGACAGCCTTCTGCTGCGTCAGGCGGCGATCCAGCAGGCGGCGCATGTTGTTGAGCGACACCATGTGGGTCTGCAGCAGGCCCAGCAGGCCGTTGCGGTACATCTGGGCGATCTGGGCGTCGGGCAGCTTGCCCAGCGCCTCTTCGTCCACGGTCATGAAGCCGTCGACCGACAGCGACTCGCCGCTGGCCAGCGTGGCGTCGAAGCGCATCGGCTTGAGCAGCTTCATCTCCAGCAGCGCGGCGCAGGCCTGGCGGGTGCGCTCGAGGTCGGTCTCGAGGTCCTGCACGAATTTGTGGATGCCGTTGAGCAGCTCGGTGGCCTCGCCCTGCTCGTTGAACAGCGGCTGGCCTTCGGTGCGCGACATGCCTTCCCAGGTGTTGTCGAACACCATGGCCCAGCGGTCGGAGCCTTCGATGCGGGCCATCGTGAACGGGTAGGCACGCAGCATCGCGGGCACGTAGCCGGCGTCCCACTTGTGGTCGGGCGTGACGAACAGGTTCTCGTCCGGCTTCATGCCGAACACGGCCACCGGGGCGACGGTGTCGCGGCCCAGGGCGTCGGGCGCGGCGCGCACGAACAGGATCGGGAAGCTGAGCGCCGCGTCGGCGAATTCGCTCACCGACACCATGAACGACGTGAACGGGGCGAGCCGGGGGATCGCGTTCAGTTCACTCTTCAGGCGCAGGTCGCGGTGGAGGACGGTGTCGAGCGCAATCGGCTCTTTGTGCAGGTTCGTGACGATCATGGGTGTTCTCCAGGGGAAGTATTCCGGCTCACGAGTACCTTGTCGACTCGCTTGCCGTCGAGGTCGACGACCTCGAATCGCCAATCTCCCCATTGGACCGCATCGGTCGTCCGGGGCAGGCGTCCCAGCAGCAGCATGATCATGCCGGCCAGGGTGTTGTAGCGCCCGCGATCTTCTTCGGGCAGGTCCTTGATCTCGAGGCGGTCCTTGATCTCGGGCACCGGGATCAGGCCGTCCATCAGCCAGCTGCCGTCCTCGCGGCGCACGGCCCAGGCATCGTCGTCCGACTCGGGGCTGAACTCGCCGGTGATGGCCTCCAGCACGTCGCGCAGCGTGATCACGCCCTGCACCGCGCCGTACTCGTCGACCACGAACACCAGCTGCGCCACGTGCGTGCGGAAGTGATCCAGCAGCTCCATGCCCGACAGCGTCTCGGGCACGAACACGGGCGGCTGCAGCTCCTCGGTGAGCACCGGCGTGCGGCCCTCGGCCAGTGGCCTGAGGAGGCCCTGCGCCGTGATGACGCCGATGACGTCGTCCAGTCCGCCGCGGCACACCGGGTAGCGCGCGTGCGCCTCCTCGATCACCGCCTTGAGCACCTTTTCGATGGGATCGTTGGCGTCGAGCCAGTGTATTTCCGCGCGCGGAATCATCATCGAGCCGATCTGGCGGTCGTCCAGGCGGAACACGTTGCGCACCATCTGGTGCTCCTGCGCCTCGATGACGCCGGCGTCCAGGCCCTCTTCCAGGCTGGCCGCGATCTCTTCTTCCGTCACCGCCCGGCTGGCGTTGCCGCGGATGCCCAGCAGCCGCAGGATGGCCTCGGTGGTCTTGGACAGCAGCACCACCAGCGGACGCGCGGCCGCCGACAGCAGCAGCATGGGGGGCGCCAGGATGCTGGCCGTGGTCTCCGGAAACATCTGGCCGATGCGCTTGGGCACCAACTCGCCGAAGATGATGGTGACCACCGTGATGATCAGCACCACCAGCGCCGTGGCCGTGATGTGGGCCGGATGCGAGCTGAGGTTGAACGTGGCGTGCAGCCACTCGCCCAGCGGCTCGGAGAACGCCGCGTCGCCCACGATGCCGTTGAGCACGCTGATGGACGTGATGCCCACCTGCACCGTCGACAGGAACTTGGTGGGATGGTCGTGCAGGTCGATCGCCGCCTCGGCGCCCCGCTCGCCGGCCTCGAGCATCACCTGCAGGCGCGCCTTGCGGCTGGCCGTCAACGCCATTTCCGACATCGCGAACGCCGCGTTCAGCACGATCAGGAAAAAGAGAAGGGCGACGTCCATCGAGAAGCGCGTAGGGGGTGCAGGTGAGACGAAACGGGGATCCCCGCGGGCAGGCGCTCGGTGCGCCCTCAGGGGAATTTCGGGGCCACGACAGGGCCAAAGCCCGCGAGCGTAGCAGAATCGGATCATGGATTATCTGATAGGCGACCTCCAGGGCTGCTGGCCACGATCGATTTCTCGCCGTCGCGCGACCGCATCCACCTGCTGGGCGACCTGGTCAACCGCGGCCCGCAGTCCCTGCCCGTGCTGCGCCGCCTGGAGGCGCTGGGCGATGCCGCGCAGTGCCTGCTGGGCAACCACGACCTGCACCTGCTGGCCGTCGCCCACGGCGTGCGCCAGCAAGGCAAGGGCGACACGCTGTCGGAAATCCTGGCCGACCCGCGCCGCGACGCCCTGCTCGACTGGCTGCGCCACCGCAACATGGCCGCCCAGGCCTGCGGCTGGCTGCTGGTGCACGCCGGCGTCATCCCGCAGTGGAGCGCCGAGCAGGCCCTCGCGTGCGCGCGCGAGATCGAGATGCTGCTGCGCTCCTCCGACATCGCCACCTTCCTGCCGGTGATGTACGGCAACGAGCCGCGTCGCTGGGATCCCGCGCTGCAGGGCCCGGATCGCTGGCGCTTCATCGTCAATACCCTCACCCGCATGCGCCTGTGCAGCGCCGACGGCGAGCTGGAGCTGAAAAGGGACGGCCCCGGCGAGGCGCCGCCCGGCATGCGGCCCTGGTTCGAGCACCCGGACCGGCTCACCAGCGACACCCCCATCGCCTTCGGCCACTGGTCGCAGCTGGGCCTCATCGACAGCCCCCTTCTGCTGTCCACCGACACCGGCTGCCTGTGGGGCGGCTCGCTCACCGCCGTGCGCGTGGACGGCGGGCATCGCGAGGTGATCCAGGTGCCGTGCCAACAGGCGCGCAAGCCGGGTTGATCGGACGCCGTCGATACAATGGCGGCCTCGACTGAAGGAAGCGTGGCAGAGTGGTCGATTGCAACGGTCTTGAAAACCGTCGGCCCGAAAGGGCCCGTGAGTTCGAATCTCACCGCTTCCGCCAGCACCTTGCGGCCTCCGGCCAGGTGCCTGGCTCGGTTCCAAAAGCGCACTCACGTACGTCGTGTTTGCGACAGAGCCGAGCCCCGACGCATCGAAACGCGAGGCAGGCCGTTGCGATATCTATGAAGTTATTGACAACTGCATAGCTATTGCAACAAACTCGTGGCGTGACACGCCACGCCGCCGCCGCCGCCGCCGCCGCCGCCGCCGCCTCATCCGAAGAGTCGATCCTCGCCCTCGCGCGCAAGCGGCCGCTCCTGCGCGCGCGCGAACTGGCCGAGCACGGACTGCCGACGATCGCTCTCACACGCCTCGTCGCGGCCGGCAAGCTCGATCGTGTCGCCCGCGGCGTGTACACCCTGCCCGGCCAACCGCTCAGCGAGCATCGCTCGCTCGCGGAGGCCTGCGTGCTCGTTCCGCAAGGCGTCATCTGCCTGCTGTCGGCCCTGCGCGTGCACGAGATCGGCACGCAGGCGCCTTTCGAAGTCTGGATGGCCATCCCGCACAACGCGCCGGCCCCGCGCGTCGACCGGCCGTCGCTGCGCATCGTGCGGATGTCGGGCGCATCACTGAGCGAAGGCATCGAGACACGCCGCATCGACGGCGTGAAGGTGCCGATCTTCAGCGCGGAGAAGACAGTGGCCGATTGCTTCAAGTTCCGCAACAAGCTCGGCATCGACGTGGCGCTGGAAGCGCTGCGGGACGGCTGGTCGCGCGGGCTGCTGTCGATGGATGCGCTCACGCGTCACGCGGCTACGGACCGCGTCGCCAACGTGATGCGACCCTATCTCGAGAGCGTCGCTGCATGAGCCGCAACCTCGCCGCATCGATCCGGGCCCGCCTGAAGAACCATGCGGACGCGGCCGGGGAGGACTTCAACCTGACGCTGACGCGCTACGGCTTGGAGCGCCTGCTGTACCGGTTGTCCGCCTCAACGCATGCCGGCCGTTTCCTGCTGAAAGGCGCCCTGCTCTTCTCGCTCTGGTACGACCAGCCGCGTCGACCGACACGGGATGCCGACCTGTTGGCTTTCGGCCCAGACGCGATCGATGCGATGGTCGACACCTTTCGCGAGATCTGTGCGGTGCCGTGCGACGATGGACTCATCCTCGATCCGGGGAGCGTGCGCGGTGCGGAGATCCGCAAGTCTGCCGGCTACGGAGGCGTGCGTATCGAACTACAGGCTCGACTCGACGGCGCACGGATCTCGTTGCAGGCCGACGTCGGCTTCGGCGATGTCGTCACGCCCGGGCCGGTGCCCGTGAGCTTCCCCCTGCTGCTCGCGGGCCTGCCGGCTCCGCAACTGCGCGCCTATCCGAAGGCAACGGTGATCGCCGAGAAGTTGCACGCCATCTGCTTGCTGGGCCTGGCCAATACGCGCATGAAGGATTACTTCGACCTCGACCTGCTGCTGCAAGATGATGCGCTGGATCCGGCCGAGTTGCGGCGCGCCATCGAGGCCACGTTCAGGCGCCGCAAGTTTTCGCTGCCCGGCGACTGGCCCGCGGGTTTGAGTGACGTCTTCGCAGCCGACTTGGTGAAGCAAGCGCAGTGGTCGGCATTCCTGAGAAAGAACCGGCTTCAAGCCGTGCCGCTGCCAGCGGTGGTCGGGCGCCTGCGTGCCGGCCTCTCGAGAATCGGTGCTGCGGCGCAACTCGGGCTACGAGTTCGACGCGCAGAGCGGCCAAGCGTTTCGCCAAGCATGGCAGATCGAGTCTGAGCGACGTCAGGCCCCGGGCCACCATTCGTCCCGAGTGGTCGGGTTCACAGGCAGAGAGATCCCGTTGTCGCTGCGCGGCAGATCGACGGGCTCCTGTGCCAAGGCGCGGTGTGCGGGCGCTGCACAGCAGTAGCGGCGTCGCCTGACACCGACCGTGGCGTACCGCCATCGGAGTCGCCTGCGGAAGTCAGCCCGGGCTCAGCTACGCATCCCTAGGCTGCGCGCGTTGGGTTGCTTTGAAATGCGACGCGCAGACAATCCCCGATTGGCTGCTGCCTGCGCCCGACGCATGCGCATCTGCCGCGCCGACGGATCAAGGGGCACATGCGCCGCTTGACCTCGTCCGAATCGATGACGTCAGGAACCGATGCCTGTGATGGAAGACGACGCTCTCCTTTTGCGGATCTATCAAGCCGCACGAGTCCATGCAGTGAACGACTTCCAGCGGGCGGTCGTCGCTCTGCTGCGCACGCGGCTCTCCTTCGTCTCGATGATGTGGGGCAGTGGACTCGTGACCCCCGATCGCTCGGAGGTCGTACCGACCGCCTTGTACATCGAGGGCATGAGCGATGACTTCCTGCGGCGATGGGTCGATGAGGTCGCCGGAAGCGATCCGGTCATCCCGATACTGGCACGAGCCCCGGAATGCGCGCACGTGATCGACGTGAAGCAGGTCTATCGCCAATACCCTCGCCTCGTCGAATTCGGCCGTGAATTCGGCATCGAATCGTACGTCTTGATCGGGGGCCCGGGACTCGAACACGAACATATGAGTTGGCTGTCGCTCTATGGCGGAGACCCGAAGACCCGGCCGGCCGACGCCGAACTGCGTTGGCTCGAAGCCCTCATGCCGCACCTTTGCGAGGCTTGGAAGATCAACACTGCCATCCACAGCCCGAGGCAGCGTTCGAACCCGAGCAGTTTCGCGCTTGCCGACGGCGCCACGGCGAGATTGCTGAGCAGTGACGACGCGTTCAAGATCTTCTTGATCGACGAGTGGGCCGACTTCGACGGCCGAATCGTTCCACGGCATCTGGCCCGAACATGGTTCCAGCAGGACGAAGTGCTGTTCGATGGCAGGGGCGTGCGATTTCATGCAAAGCGTGTGCGAAACCTGGTCTATCTGTCGGCCAGCCCCATCGCGAGGCTGTCCGGCGAGTTGTCGCCGCGCCTGCGGCAAGTCGCGAGCATGTACTCGAAAGGGTTGTCGCACAAGGAGATCGCGCAACGAATCGGCATCTCGCCCGCGACCGTGCGCAACCAGATCGCAGCCACCTACGCCCAGCTCCGGATCCATACCAAGATCGAGTTGCTCGAACGAATGGTGGATGGAGGCGGTTGACGGTACATGGTGCATTTGCTCCATGTACGCAACGTGGGCTAGCGTGCAAGCTGCGCCGGGTGGACAGGAAACGAGAGTCGGCTGTCCAAGTTTCGATTTGACGCATTGGGCTGATGGGCGCACGGCCAACCCGTTGCATGCAAATCGCGCTCATCAACGCTCGAGTCGGACCGTTCTTCGCGATGCTCGGTCGTATGGATGCGGACCAGACGTGTGGCCCGGCCTCGGCTCGAAGCGTCCCCGCAGTCCATCAGAGGAAAAGACCATGACCCGTTTCGCTTCGAAGCCTCTGTCGACCACACCATCATGGTTGGTCGCTGCCGCGGCGGTGCCTGTCGCCTTGATGCTGGGCGGATGCGGCTCCGGCTCGGACACCACCACGCCGCCGGCGCCGCCAGTCGTCACGACGACCAGCGTGCCGGTCACAGTCATCGACGGGGCGATTTCCGGGGCGACGGCTTGTCTCGATCTGAACGACAACGGCATCTGCGACCCTGGCGAGCCCTCGGGCGTGACCGGAGCCTCCGGGGCAACGACCATCGCGGTGCCGAATGCAGAAGTCGGAACGCATGCCATCGTTGTCATGGTGCCCGTTGGCGCTGTCGACACCGATACGGGGCCTGTCTCGACGGCCTACGTCATGCAGGCGCCGGCCGACCAGACGGCCGTGGTCAGTCCGCTCACGACGCTCGTGCAGGCAGAGTTGCTGGCAAACGGCTCGAGTTCGGCGCAGGCCGCGGCCATCGTGCAGGCCCAGACAGGCCTGACGGACTCGCTGTTCAGCAACTACTCCTTGGCGGCGGCGAGTCCCGGGGCCACAGCCGCCGCCAACCTCGCGCGCCTCGTCGTCCTGACGACGCAGCAACAACTCGCGGCGTTGTCGACCATCGTGGGCCAAGCTGACATTTCGGGCGCAACGGTGTCGCAGGCCGACCTGCAGCGCGCGGTGGACAACTCGCTGATCGGCTCATTGCAGGCGATCGCGGCCGCGGCAAGCGACCCGAGCGTCACTGCGGCGACGACACAGGCCGGCCGGGATGCGGTCCTTGGCACCCTGGAGGCCGCGTTGGTCGCGAATGCGCAGGTCGGTTTGACTCCGACTGCGGCGCTCGCGGCAATTGGCGTGCAAAAGCTGCCGCCGGACTCCGCGACGGGCGCCGTCGCAGGCGCTTCGCTGCGTGCGCTGACCTACACGGACGCAAACAATTGGTTCTTCAGGGCCAACGAGTCCACCGCTGCGGACAACACCCCGGACAGCAACGGCCTCGATCACTACTACGACAACCGGACCCAGGATGTAGCCGGCACCGTGACCTCATGGGGCTTCGACAACGACAAATCGCGTCAGGGCGATCTGCACTGGAACGGGACCGCTTGGGTCGCGTGTCCGCTGGGATTCCGCAGTTCGACGACACCCCGCGATGCGAACGGCATCGCTCAGTACAACTACTGCGATGCCGACGAGATCGGCTCCAGCCAGCGCTTCTCGGTCGACGTGGGCGGCAAGCTCCTCAACGATGTCGTCAACACGATTCGCGCGTTCCCGGGCAGTGACGGCGGTGTCTCCTACAGCACTTTCGGACCCGTGGACATGTCCCTGCTCGGCACCGCGACCTTCCCCACGGGCTCAAGGCTGCTGTACCAGTCGAACCAGTCAACCAGTCAAGCATTCAGCTACATCGTCCTGCCCTCTGGCATCGTGGATGCCTATCCCCTGGCAATCGCTGCAGGCGGCGATGCGAGTGCCACGCCAGCACCGGCTTGCGCGGCCGTCTCGAATGCCAACGCCGCGAGCTACTACCAGCCGATCGCCACGCTCGAGGCGATGGTGGCAGCCAATCCAGGGACGCCTTGCATCGACGGGACGACCACTGGCACAGCCGATGCCAACGATTGGTGGAGCAACAGCACGATCAGCCTTGGCTCCATCGCCAACCGCGTCACCCCGCCGAATGCAAACTTCACGACGACGGAACTCCTGCGTGTTGCCTTCGCCACATCCGGAAACGGTGTGACGTATTACCGCTGCCTGGACCGCGCGAGCAACGGAAGCTCCAGGAATTGCACCGCTATCGGCCCCGGTGGCACGTACAGCATCCAGACTCTGGGGGACGCACGTGTCCTCACGATGAGCAATCAGCCAGCGGAGGTCGTATTGCTCGGGCACGTACGTGTGTTCGTGGAGCGGGGCGGGGTCGTCTACTACGGCTACCAGACGAACGCGGGCAAGGTCGTCGAGAGCGTCCGGCTGAACCTGCCTGCGGCCAACGCGCTCATGGCCCAGCTCGGCATGCCCGCAATAGTCCCGAACTGACGCGAAAACCAAGAGCGCCACTGCACTCTGAATGGCTGGCATCCTTGGTCGACAGGTTGAGGCCCAGGCTGATCTGCTTCATGGCCTGAGTCTCAAAATGGCGACTGGCGGCTCGAGACGCGGCCAGCATCGGTGAAGAACACCGAGCCGTTGCCCAGCGCCGGATAGCGGTAGTACCACACGTCCCTGCCATCAAGCCGGAGCTTTTTCGTGGGCTCGCCGAGCAGGCGGCTGACCTCGTCAGCGTTGATCCCTCGCTCAATCGTCAACCAGTTGGCCCGCAATTGCGCCTGCGGACTTGCGGCGAGCGGGTCTGCCCCGGGCGGCAGCGCCGCGATCGGCGTGGCCGGGAGCGCGGCTTTGGGCGCAGCATGCGAAAGCGCTTGAGGCGTATTGGAAGCCGATTGTTCGGCCGGGATTGGACGGCTCTCGAGCCGATCCACCTGTGCCTGCAGGTGCTGCACGGTGTGCCGCAGCGCAGCGACTTCGCGCTGCAGACTCGCGAGGTCAAGATCTGCAGCCCTCGCAGCAGGCAGGATCGCCATCCCTAGCAGCATGAGAGACCTCAGTGCTGTCCTCGACCAACCTGGCCAAGCATCACGCGATCTCCTGACGCTGGATGGAGGCAGCTGGCCCTGTCGGAAGACTCTGTGTGCAGGCACCATCGCTGCGCTACCTTGAAGCTGCGTACACCGCGACCGCTTTCATCTGTTCCGCAGTCAGCGTGCGAACAACCGCCAGCATGATCGGCGCATTCGAACGCACGCCCGACTGAAACCCCTGTAGCTGCGTGATCAGATAGTCGACATGCTGTCCACCGAGGCGCGGAAATGCGGCCATGCCCTCGGCGAGCGGCCCCGTGGCAGCCCGCACAGGCCGGCACGCCCTGTGCGGGAATTTTGGCAGTAAAGATCTTCTCGCCCGCAGCGACGAGCGCTGCGTCAACGGCTCGTCCCTGCACCGGCTTCTGGGCCGCGTAGTAGTCAGCCAACTCCCTGATCGTCTCCTCGCTGAGCTGGGAGGCCATTCCCCACATGTAGGCCTGGGCGTTGGGGTCGCCGCGCAAGTGGCCGCGGAACGCGTCGAGCTGCAGCACGATGTACGCCGGCTGCTGCCCCGCCAAGCGCGGGAACACAGGTGAGACGCTGCGGCCCTCGGGACCGTGGCAGGCCGAACAGATGCCTGTCGCGAGCGCCTTTCCGTCTTCCGGCGCCGGCGCAGCCGCCGCAGCGGCGGTTGCCAGGATTCCAAATGCGAGTGCAATGATTTTTCGCATTTTGGTTCGCCTAGAAGTTGATCCAGCTGAGGAGGTACAGGGTGTCGTTGTCTCGGACGCTCCTGCCCAGGCCGTCGTAGTTGGAGCTGCCGCCGTTGAACTTCTTGTACATCGTGTATTGCAGTGCGAACTTGGTGTTCTCGTAAGGCACCCAGTCCAACTCGGAACTCCAGCCTTTGCTGTCGGGGATGTTGTTGGCGTATCCCGTCACCGCGGTCCCGCCGGGATAAAGCGTCGCATCCGCAGATCCGGTCGTCGAGAAGTAGCCCAACGCTGCTCCATACTTTCGTTGGAAATAGTAGCTACTCCCGATTCGAATGGTCGTGAGGTGATCCGTCGGGTTCGAGGACATGCCTGCGCCATACGTCGCATCGAGGCTCTGTCGTTCCTTGATACAGGTGGCAGTCGCAGAGATGATGTGTTCGTCGCCGATGTACTGGTACTGGGTGTCGAGAGCCCAGTCACGATAGCGATTGGTCGAGCCCGCAAGCGCTGTTCCACCGCCCGGAAACATGTTCGCATCGACGCCGTACGCACCGACCTCCCACGAACTGCGACCCCACTGGCGCTCGTACGCCAGCCTCCAGTAGGGAGCCAGGCCACGTACGACGTTGGTACTGGTGCTGTCGATGACCGCCGCGGCGGGTGCAGAGTGGTAGCCGCCGAATTCCACGAACACCGAGTCGAGCCAGGACCCGTACACGCTGATGCCCGCCACACCTGCAGCGACCAGCCCACCGGCGATCAGCGTCGACACGCCGGGCGCCGGCGCGGTGGCGCTACGCTGATCGAACGGCGACTGCCAAGCCGGGGTCGTGTTCCAAAGGTCCTGGACCGTCGGGTCATTGTTGGCACTGATGCCCCAAAGGAAGTCGTCGCTCGCGGCTCGGGCATATCGAATGTCAGTGTTGTCCCAGCCGAAGGAGCCCGCCGTGCCGTCATAGGTCATCTGCACGAAGGCGCCGAAGTTGGGCGCGATGCGTCCGGCGTAGAACAGGCTGGCTTGCTGCGGGAACAGGACCTGGCCGTTCTTCGCCAGAGCATCGGCAGGCACCGCGCCGGTGCCGGCCTGCGTGTCGGGAACGCTTTTCTTTGTCGAGGTGTAGGAGGCCTGGAACATGAATGACAGCGGCGGTAGCTGATTCAGCGAGAGGGTTTGATCCCTGAACTTCTCGCTGATCTACATGTTGTACGCGATCGACGGCGTGTCGTTCGACCAGGATCTCCTCGAGAGGCTGGCCTCCGAGCAGGATCCGGTGGCGCAGAAGAGCCTGCTCCGCGCAACCTGGTACCTGATGACGCCCGCCAGCATGGCGGCGCTCAAGGCGTTCGCCGAGCGGCCCGGCGTCGATCCGGCGCTGGCCAGCCACGCCAACGAGCTGCGCAGCAGTTTCTCCGGCCTGAGCTTCTCGTTCTCCAACACGGAAACGTTGCGGAACGAGCGCCGCAAGATGATGCAGCGCCCGATCAGCGACGAGGCGCTGATCGAGTTCGATTCTTACACGATGAAGCTGCTGGCGAAGCTCTGACGACAGGCCTGCATGTCCAAACGCAAGAAACAACAAAGGCCTGCGCGCTCGACCCATGTCGCAGGCGTGCCCCCAGCAAGACAACCTGGCGCAGGGGTGGGGCCTGGGGCGTCTAGGCGGCGATCGTCGTCGCGCTGATCTCCGGCTTCTATCCGTTCGTGGTGTACCCGTTGATCTCGTTGCTGACCGAGGGGCGACTGCGGTGGCGATGCCGGCCTGAAGCTCGATGCGCACGGCTACATCCTGCGACTGCGCTACATGACGACGCTCAAGAGCCGATGGGGCGGCAGCGTGCGCGAGATGCGTGACTTCCTTTCCGAGTGCCGCGCGGCTGGGCTCGACGTCGCGAAGCTGAAGACGCTCGAGGCGTTGATCGAGCGCGACGCGGGCTGGGTGGCCGACAGCGCCCGGGACCTCGAGGGCGCGGATCGCCACGCGCTCGCCGCCATCGACCTCGCGGGCGACGGCCGCTTCCTCGACAAGGCCACGCAGAGCTCGCTGCTCGGCGAGGCGGCGTGGGACGAGGAACGCCTGAAGCGCCTGGATCGCGCACGCGCGCTGTACGTGCGTGACGTGGCTGTCCTCCCGGAGGATGGCTGGGCCTGGGGACACCTCGGCTACTGCCAGGCCAAGCTGGGACTCGCCGCCGACAGCGCCGCGTCGTATCGCCGCGGTGCCGAACTGGGCGATCCCTACGCCGAGAACGAATGGGGCAAGGCGCTGTGGTTCGGCGTCGCGCCGGTGAAGGCCGACCGCGCCGCGGCCATCCCCTGGTTCGAGAAGTCAGCCGCCACCGGGCTGCCCGAGGCGGTCACCAATCTGATGTGGGCGAGGAAGCAGTTGGGCGGCAAGGGCTGAAGCGATGCACACTTCCAGGGCGGGACGCCCTCCCGCGCCACCGAGAACGCCCGTGCCGACCTGGTACTTCCTCCCCTTGCTCGCCCTGCTTCTTGCCAGCGGTCACGCCCATTCGGCATCGGCCGAGGCCCCGCACCCGACGAGCGCCTCGGCCGCCTCCGGCGCCGCCGGCACGATCGCCGCCACCTGCCCCGGGCGGGCCGCCTCCTCGCCGCAGGGCGCCGGCCAGCCGTCGAGCAAGCTGCGCCACATGCCTGCCGAGGGCGATCCGTGCGCAAGCTCGTTCGGTCCGGGTACCCCGCTGCGCCGACTGGCGCCAGTGAGCGCCGGCGGTTGACGTATCGGCACGACGAATCCTCACCCCCTCAATCTAGGGAAGAAGGAACCCGAATACGGATGCCTGTACCTCTATGGAAACGCTCGGGACGAGCGTTGCTCGCAAACCCGTTAAACGTTTTCCAGCGGAATTCTCGAACGCGCCGGTACCTATAGTGCATCGGCGCAGGCCACCGCCGCGCCGATCAACCGCGTCCTCGAGGAGAAGACATTGAAATTCCGTTTGGCCACCGTCGTCGCAGCCGCCCTGCTCGCTGCCGGCGCCGTCCCGTCCGTCAAAGCCGCCGTGCCCGCCGCAGGCCAGTCCAGGATCATGAAGGCGCCGCTCGTCGACCTGGGCCTGGCGCCCTCCGACGCCGTGCAGACGATCGCGCTGTCGCTGCCGCTGCGCAACGCCGCGGCGCTCGACACGTTCATCGCCAGCACCGTCGACCCGTCCAGCGCCAACTTCCGCAAGTTTCTGACGACGGCCCAGTTCGCCGACGCCTACGGCGCCACGCACGATGCCGTGGCGCAGGTCACCGCGTTCCTGGCCGCCAACGGCATCGCCGTGAGCGAGGTGTCCGACAACCGCCTGCTGGTGACGGCCACCGCCACCAACGCACAGCTGAGCAGCATGTTCGGCGCCGCCATCCACGCCTACAGCCAAGGCGGGCAGGTCTTCCAGCGCCCGGTGGGCACCGCCGTGATGCCGCTGGGCCTGAAAGGCCTGGCCCAGTCCGTCACCGGCCTCGACACGCAGCCGTTGGCGCACTCGCACGTGCAGTACCTGCCGCGCGATGGCGCGCTGTCCGCAGAACCCGCCCCCGCGGTTCAATCGCTGGACGGCAACGTGGTCATCACCGACACGCCGGGCTACCTCACCACCGGCGACGTGCTCAACACCTACAACGGCCTGCAGTTGCCCGCGCGCGGCATGAGCGGCGCCGGCACCACCATCGGCATCATGACGTTCGCGGGTTTCTCGCAGAGCGACGCCTACGCCTACTGGTCGGTGATCAAGCAGCCGGTGCTGGCCAACCGCATCACCGAGATCGGCGTGGCCGGCCACAAGGCCCGTCCCACCGACAACGGCGCGGACGAGACCAGCCTGGACGTGGAACAGGCCGGCGGCCTCGCCCCGCAGGCCAACATCCGCGTGTACGAAGCGGCCAACACGCGCCTGGGCGCCCTGCAGCTCTATTCGCAGGCGATCAACGAGAACAAGTGCGACACGCTGTCCATCAGCTGGGGCGAGGCCGAGGTGGCCGAATACACGGCCGACCTGCTCGCCTACGACACGATGTTCAAGCAGGCCGCCGCCCAAGGCACGCCCATCATGGCGTCGGCGGGCGACTCGGGCGCGTACGACATCAATCGCAGCACCTACCTGTACCCGCAGTTCACGCCCATCCTCACGGTGGATTTCCCGGCGAGCCACCCGCTGGTGCTCGCCCCAGGCGGCACCACGCTGCCCACGCAGATCCAGATGAAGTACGCGCTGCTGACGGTGCCCACGGAGCGCCCGTGGGGCTGGGACTACTTCCGCGACTACTACGTCGGCCACTACGGCCAGGCCGTGTACTACTCCCAGGTGTTCCCGGTGGGCGGCGGCGGCGGCGTGAGCGTGGTCTGGGACGTGCCCAGCTACCAGGCGGGCCTCGCCGGCGTGAAGAAGTCGTCCCCGGGCCAGTCGATGTTCGGCCCCGCCAACTACAACCCGACGACGCAGACCTTCAGCGGCCCCGTGGTCGACTACATCGACATGCCCGGCAACGTTGCCGGCCGCAACGTGCCCGACGTCTCGCTCAACGCAGACCCCAACACCGGCTACTACCTGGTGTTCGGCAACTCGATGTACGCGGGCGGCGGCGGCACCAGCTTCGTGGCCCCGCAGCTGAACGGCATCTTCTCGCTGATCACGCAGCAGGCCGGCAAGCGCCTGGGCCTGCTGCAACCGCAGCTGTACAAGGCCTTCCGCACCCTGGGCTACGGCACCGGTTCGCCGTTCCGTGCCGTCGGCGCGGGCACCAACCTCTACTACGCGGCCACCAATGGCTACAACCCGGCCAGCGGCCTGGGCGTGCTCAACATCGACAACCTGTCCAAGGTGCTGGCCCCGGTGGCCACCTCGAACTGAGCGACCCGTTGTCCCGAACCATTCTCAATCCAAGGACCCTATCGATGATCCGCAACACTCTTCTCGCCGCCTGCGCCGCCGTGGCGCTGGCCGGCCCGGCTTTCGCCGGCACCACCCACGACATCGCCACCCAGGACGTGTTCTTCAACCCGCTAGCCTTCACCGACGGGCTGAACACTGCCGGCACGTTCGGCGTCACCTTCGACGGCAAGGGCGCCTTCGACGAGGTGTTCACGTTCTTCGCGCCGCCCACGTCGTCGCAGATCCAGTTCGACGGCAGCGCCGACTATGTCAACGGGAAGGCCACGGTCTCCTTCACCAGCTTCGAGTTCGGCGTGTTCAACGGCCTGGACTACGACGGTCAGACGGGCGACGTCATCGGCGCCAATGTGACCACGCTGGCAATGGACCAGAGCTATCTCACCAAGTTCGCGTTCGGCGGCCAGTCGGCCGACTTCCTGGGCAGCGGCGTGTACTACTTCGAGGTGAAGGGCACGTCGCTCGCGGTCGGCAGCGACTTCGGCGGCCACATCAACACCACCGCCATCCCCGAGCCGACGAACGTCGCCCTGTTGCTGGCCGGCCTGGGGCTGCTGGGCGGACTGGCCCGTCGGCGCAATCAGGCCCACTGAGCCGTGACGCTGGCGTCGCGGGGGCTCAACGCTCCTGCGACAACCAGTCCTGCACCGCCTGCATCAGGGGCACGCTGACATCCTTCAGCGCGTCGTCGGGCTCGATGGGCACGCGCTGGACCACGCCCTTGCGGTCGGCCGCGCGCGTCTCCAGCACGCCCAGCAGGCTGCCGTCGGACAGCCGGTGCACCACCACGCCCTCGGTGGGGAAGCCGGCTGTGACGGCGCCGAAGAAGCGCGTGTGCGGCCGCCCGCGGAACGCGACGGCGAGATCCTCCCCCGCGTTGCGCGTGCCGGGGCCCAGCAGCACGGCCACCGGGCCGCTGAAGGGGGGCTCGGGCGATGCCTGCACGTCCATCAGCGCGGGGCCGCCGGCCACGCGCGACACGCCGCGGTCGGCGATCCAGTCCTGCGTCTCTTGACGGCTCACCGTGGCGCCGATGGCCGGGCCGCCCAGCAGCGAGGACAACGCCGCGAACGCCGGCCACGGCGCCTGGGTGTCGTGGTCGCGCAGGTCGACGATCCAGGCGCGCGGATGGCGCGCGGCGAGCTCCGAGACCGTGTCGTGCAGCGACGTGGCCCAGGCGAGCGCCTCGGCGTCGGCGCTGGCGTCGAGCCCGCGCAGGCGCACGATGGCGATGCCGTCGGCGAGCAGCTCGAGCTCGGGCGCGCGCGTGACGGGCGCGCGACGCATCGGCGGCGCCTCGCCGGGAATGGCGGCAAAGCCGTGGGTATCGTGCACCGCCTGCATCAGGCCGCGCAGCGTCCACGCCACGTCGCCCGCCTCCTGCGCGCCGCTGCCCAGCATGCGCGCGGTGTCGTAGCTGGCGTGCGGGTCGTTCAGCGGGTCGACGAAACCGTTGAAGTACGTCCGCAACGCCTCGTCCATCAGCGGGGCGATGGCCAGCGAGCGCTCGCCGATGTCGAAGCGGGCGTCGGAGCATTCGAGCGCGAACGACGCGGCCACGGTGCCCGCCAGCGTGGCGCCCAGCAGGCGCACGCCCAGCGTCTTCGCATCGTCGGGCACGTAGACCGACAGGCGGTCGATGACCTGCGCGTGGGGCTCGATGGTCAGCGGCGGGCCCACCAGCACGCTGGAGGCGCCACCGTCGGCGCGCAGGTTCAACACCATCTGCGGCAGCACGTGGGCCGGCACGTCGGCGCGGTTGTCGACCGACAGCGTGATCCAGAGGCGATGGCGTTGCTGCCAGCGGACGTCCCAGTTGGCCAGGGCCACGGGCTGGGCGGCGTCGAGAGAGGCGGACAGGGCGTCGGTGGCTTGCGACGGCACATCCGCGGCGGGATGGAGGGTGCAGGTGGCGCGTGCCGGGGCGGCGTGGGCGGTGGCCGCTGACAGCAGCGAGAGGACGGCGATCAGGAACGGGGCGCGCTTGAGCTTCATGGGGAAGCAATATACGGCTTCGGGGAGCGACTTCGCTGTGGATCGGGGTCAGGCGGGAGCCAGGCCCCTACAGTTGCGCGAGCAGCTCCTGGTACTTCTCGCGCACCGGACCCACGCCGTACTGCCGTTCCAGCCGCCGCACCACGAAGTGGCCGCGGGCCACGGACTGGAAGTGGTCGATGAAGATCGTGTTGATGGCCGCGCCGCCCACCGCGCCGATGACTGGCACGAGCTGCGCGGCGGCCTTCTCGGTGACGTTGACCGAGTAGTGCTCGGCGATCAGCGTGATGAGCCGTACCAGTGCGGGCGCGCCCTCCTTGGCCATGCCGTGGCGGGCCACGTGCGACGCCGCGCTGGAGACCGCGCGCGTCATGGCCTCGCGCACCGCGAAGTAGCCCACCTCCGCGGCGTCGTCGTCGGGCTTGTTGCCGCCCAGGCCCAGCACCATCACGCACTCCAGCTGCACCTGGCGGTCGGCCAGGTCGGCGCCCTCGCTGCGCGCCACGTCGGCGATCGACCGCATCATGATGGGGGGGGACACGGCCAGCTCCAAGCCCACCGCCGCCAGGCCGAACGCGCCGCCGATGGCCCCGCTGGCG
>JACMOG010000043.1 GCA_014378125.1 Vitreoscilla sp.
AGGTCGCCGACCACGTTCATGCCGGCCATCAGCGGGCCCTCGATCACGTGCAGTGGGCGTCCGCCCTTCGCGACGATGGCTTGGTAGGCCTCCTCGGTGTCCTCGGCGATGAAGTCGGTGATGCCCTGCACCAGCGCGTGCGACAGCCGTTGCTCCAGGGAGCCCACGCGCCACGCGAGCCGCGCGGAGTCGTCGCGAACCATGCCCTTGACGGCCTCGGCGGCGTCCAGCAGGCGCTCGGTGGGCGTCTTCTTCGCGTCGCTCGCGTTCTCGGTGCCGTCGAACTTCGGCTGGCGATTGAGGACGACGTCCTCCACCAGCTCGCGCAGCTTCGCGTCGAGGTTGTCGTACACGCCCACCATGCCGGCGTTGACGATGCCCATGTCCATGCCGGCCTGGATGGCGTGGTACAGGAACACGGTGTGGATGGCCTCGCGCACGGGCTCGTTGCCGCGGAACGAGAAGCTCACGTTGGACACGCCGCCCGATACCTTGGCGCCGGGCAGGTTCTGCTTGATCCAGCGCGTGGCGTTGATGAAGTCGACCGCGTAGTTGTCGTGCTCCTCGATGCCGGTGGCGATGGCGAAGATGTTCGGGTCGAAGATGATGTCCTCGGGCGGAAACCCGACTTCGTCGACGAGGATGCGGTAGGCGCGGGCGCAGATCTCGATCTTGCGTTCGAAGGTGTCGGCCTGGCCCTTCTCGTCGAAGGCCATCACCACGGCCGCGGCGCCGTAGCGTCGAACCAGGCGCGCCTGGCGACGGAACTCGTCGAGACCCTCCTTCATGGAGATGGAATTGACGATGCCCTTGCCCTGCAAGCATTTGAGGCCGGCCTCGATCACGCTCCACTTCGACGAGTCCACCATCACCGGCACGCGCGCGATCTCGGGCTCGCTGGCCACCAGGTTCAGGAAGCGCACCATGGCCGCCTGGCTGTCGAGCATCGCCTCGTCCATGTTGACGTCGATGACCTGCGCGCCGTTCTCCACCTGCTGGCGAGCCACCGCCAGGGCCTTCTCGAATTCCCCGGCCAGGATCAGGCGGGCGAACGCCTTCGATCCGGTGACGTTGGTGCGCTCGCCGATGTTGACGAACAGGTGTCCGGCGTCCAGCGTCACGGGCTCCAGCCCGGACAGCTTCATCGGTGGGGGATTCTTGACGGTGGTGCCCTGGAGGGCGTTTTCAGGCGAGGACATGCGTCAAATTGTAGGTGGCGGCACTCAAGCCGACCCTTCGCATGGACGATATTCCGGTTCTGACAGTCTCCTGGCGCCTCCCGCTTTCCCATGAAGGTCGTTCCTCTCCCCTCCGAAGGTCTGCGCATCGGCCGCCCGCTCCCGTTCTCGGTGCGCGACGGCTCGGGTGCGGTGCTGCTGTCCAAAGGGTCGACCATCCAGACCGACAAGCAGCTTGAGTTGCTGCAGTCGCGCGACGTGTTCATCGACTCGATCGAGATGGAGTCGGTGCAACGCGCCTACAACGGCCAGCTCGACCAGTTGCTGCGCAACGACGTGGCGCTGGGACGCATCGCCGGCGCGCGGGTGGAGTCCGCCGGCCTGCAGAAGCCCGCTGCGAAGGCTCCGGAGCGCCCGCCCGACTGGCCCAACCTGCAGATGCGCCTGCGCCTGCTGCTTGTGGACCCGCACGGCGCCGACTGGCTCGCCCGCCTGCGCGCACTGCGCGACGACGCGCTCGCGCTGTTCGAGCGCCACCCGGACCGCGCGCTGCTGCGCCTGACCTACGGCGCGCACAACGACTACCAGGACTACAGCGCCAACCACAGCCTGTACGTGTGCATGCTGGCGTCCATGGCGTGCGCGCAGATGCCGGGCTGGCAGGACGAATGGGCGGATTCGCTCACGCTGGCGGCCCTCACCATGAACGTCACGTTCACGCAGGTGCACGACGAGCTGGCGCGCCAGTCCGGCGCGCTCAGCGACCCACAGCGCAACGCGATGCTGGTGCATCCTCAGCGCGCCGCCCAGGTGCTGGCCGAGGTGGGCGTCGACGACCCGATGTGGCTGCACGCCGTGCGCCACCACCACGATGCGCCGCCGGGTTCGCTGGCCGGCCGCTCGCCCGAAGAGATGATGGCCCGCCTGATCCGGCGCATCGACCGCTACGCGGCCCGCCTGAGCCCACGCAAGACGCGCGCGGCCTCGTCGGCCACCGTGGCGGCGCAGTCGGCCCTGCTCGACGAGGGCGGCCATGGCGACGAGGCCGGCCAGGCGCTGATCCGCACCCTCGGGCTGTACCCGCCGGGCGTGTGGGTGAAGCTGCAGTGCGGCGAGATCGCGATGGTGGTGCGCCGCACGGCAACGGCCAAGGCGCCGATCGTCGTGAGCCTGGTGAGCAAGACCGGCCTGCCGTTGGCGGTGCCGGCGCTGCGCAATACGCAACTGCCCGACTACGCCGTCACCGGGGCCGTGCCGCCGGCGCAGGTGAAGGTGCGGCCGAACCTGGACCTGCTCGAGAAGGCTTGAGCAGGATCCATGCGTTCCGTCAGGCCGCCACGAGCGTGGAGAACAACGGGTCGTGCACCCCGCGCGGCCGGTACGCGCTCACGCGCCGCGCAATCGCTGCAATGTGATCCGGCGTCGTCCCGCAGCAGCCGCCGGCGATGTTGAGGAAGCCCGCCTTCGCGAACTCCTCGATCAGCGCGCCGGTGACCTCGGGCGTCTCGTCGAAGCCGGTGTCGCTCATCGGGTTGGGCAGGCCGGCGTTCGGGTAGCAGCTCACGAACGTGTCGCTGGCCACCTTGGCCAGCTCCTCGATGTACGGACGCATCAGCGCGGCGCCGAGGGCGCAGTTCAGGCCGATGGCGATGGGGCGGGCGTGGCGCACCGAGTGCCAGAACGCGGTGACGGTCTGGCCCGACAGGATGCGGCCCGACGCGTCGGTGACGGTGCCCGACACGATGACCGGCAGGCGGATGCCGGTGTCGTCCATGAACTCGTCGAGCGCGAAGATGGCGGCCTTGGCGTTTAGCGTGTCGAAGATGGTCTCGACGAGGAAGAGGTCGGCGCCACCCTCGACGAGGCCCTCGGCCTGCTCGCGGTAGGCGGCCTTCAGCTCGTCGAAGCTGGTGTTGCGCGCGCCCGGATCGTTCACGTCGGGGCTGATGCTGGCCGTGCGCGGGGTGGGGCCCAGCGCGCCTGCGACGAAGCGCGGCCTGTCGGGCGTCTCGTACTGGTCGGCCACCTCGCGGGCCAGGCGCGCGGCGGCCACGTTCATCTCGCGGGCCAGGTGGCCCAGGTGGTAGTCGTCCTGGGCCACGCTGGTGGCGCCGAAGGTGTTGGTCTCGATGATGTCGGCGCCGGCCGCCAGGTACTGGGCGTGGATCTCGCGCAGCACCTCGGGCTTGACGAGCTGCAGCATCTCGTTGTTGCCCTTGATGTCCCTGGGGTGGTCCTTGAAGCGCTCGCCGCGGTAGTCGGCCTCCTGCAGCTTGTAGCGCTGGATCATCGTGCCCATGGCGCCGTCGATGATGACGATGCGCTGCTTGAGCAGCTCGGGCAGGCGCGCGCCGCGGGTGTAGGCGAGATTGGGCTTGGACATGCCCCAATTATTGCAGGACGTCGATGACCGTGTCGGGCCCGTCGGGCGAGTAGAGCGAGTCGCGGAAGTCGTCGCGTCCGGAGGCGGCGTCGGGCACCGTGTGCGACACCGTGCGGGATTCACCCATGGCCCACAGGGTCAACAGCCGCGCGGCCATCGGGCGGGCGAACAGGTAGCCCTGCAACTCGTCGCACCCCAGCGTGAGCAGGATGTCGCGTTGGCGCGCCGTCTCCACGCCCTCGGCCACCACGTGCAGTCCCAGCGCATGCGCCAGCTTGATGACGGCATCCACCACGGCCAGTGCGTCGGGGCTGGTGCCCAGGTCCTGCACGAAGCTCTGGTCGATCTTCAGCTGCTTGGCGGGCAGCTTGCGCAGATAGGACAGGCTGGAATAGCCGGTGCCGAAGTCGTCGATGGACAAGCTCACGCCGACGTTGGCCAGCTGCGAGAACGCGCGCATGGTCTCCTGCGTGTCCTCCATGGCCACCGACTCGGTGATCTCGAAGGTGAGCAGCGCCGGGTCGACGCGGAAGTGGTCGACGGCGATGCGCACGCGCTGCACCAGGTCTTCCTGGCGCAGCTGGTGCACCGACAGGTTCACGGCCACGCGCATGCGCAGGCCCTGGCGGCGCCAGTCGCTCATCTGGCGGCAGGCCTCGTCGATCACCCAGTTGCCGATGGAGCCGATCAGCCCGAAGCGCTCGGCGATGGGAATGAACAGGCTCGGGCCCACGAAGCCGCGCACGGGATGCTGCCAGCGCAGCAGCGCCTCGACGCCGGTGATCTGGCCCGACTTGGCGTGGATCTTGGGCTGGTAGTACAGCTGCAGCTCGTGGCGCTCGATCGCGTGGCGCAGGTCGTTCTGCAGCGCCAGCTGCTCGCGCGCGTCGAGTTCCATGCGCGGCTCGAAGAACGCGTAGGTGGAACCGCCGGCGCGCTTGGCCGCGTACATGGCCGCGTCGGCATTGGCGATCATCTTGGTGTGGGGCCCGTGCTCGGGGTACATCACGATGCCGATGGACCCCGACAGGTTGACGACGACGTCGTTGGGCAGCGTCAGCGGCTCGTTGAGCGACTCCAGCACGCGCTGCGCGATCGCGGCCGCCACGGCCTCGTGGCCGGGGTGGACGGTCATCAGCAGGAACTCGTCGCCGCCCACGCGGGCCACGGTGTCCTCGGGGCGGGCGATGGACTGCAGGCGGCGGCCGATCTCGCGCAGCACGGCGTCGCCGGCCACGTGGCCGAAGGAGGCGTTGGCCGGCTTGAAGCCGTCCAGGGCGATGAACATCACCGCCAGCGCGCACGCTTCGGGGGTGTTGCCGATCTTCGCCAGCGCCGCGGCCATGCGCTCCTCGAACATCAGCCGGTTGGGCATGCGCGTGAGCGGGTCGGAATGAGCCTGTTCGCGCAGGCGCCGGTTGGCGTCGTTGAGAGAGTTGGCCAGCTGCCTGTTGCGGGTGTGCGAGTGCGTGTCGAGCCACGAGGCCACCAGGCCGACGGCCACGAGCACGGCCGACAGCGCGCCCACCAGCACCATCGTGCTGGCGCCCACGAGCGGGTGGCCGGCCAGCGGGGCGGCGCCGTCGCCGGTCATCGCCGGCCATTGAAGCGCGTGCAACGACAGCGCCAGCGCGGCCGCATGGCAGCCGCCCAGGGTGACGGCGCAGAACCACAGGCGCTGCAACACGCTGCCCGCGAGGCGCCAGCGTTCGCCGAACACCACCCACAGGGCCGTGGCGCACCCGACCGCCACGTGCGCGGCGGACACCGCCAGCGCGGGCAGGCCGGCCACGTGGCCGGCGGTGGCGGGGCCGCCCTCCGGGCTGCGGCGCGCGATCTCGAACAGCGCTACCCAGCCCAGCGTGAAGATCATGGTGTGGACGGCGCAACGCTGCGTCTCCGGCCAGTCGAGCCGGGCGACGACGTGCAGCGTGGCCACCGCCGCGGCGGCGGCCAGCGCCATCGCGGCGAGCGCCCACGGCTGGAACTGCAG
>JACMOG010000487.1 GCA_014378125.1 Vitreoscilla sp.
AGCCGGACGTGCCCCGATAATCGGGCCATGACCGAAGTCACCGGCATCGACCACATCTACATCAGCGTGTCCGACCTGGCGCGGTCGGAGCCGTTCTACGACCGCGTGCTGCGCGACGCGCTGGGCTTTCGCAAGAACACGTTCGCGCTGGCCGGCGACCCGCACATCCAGTACTTCAACCGGCTGTTCGGCTTCGTGCTGCGCCCCGCGCGGGTGCAGGCCGTGCACGAGCCCCATGCACCGGGCCTGCACCATTTCTGCCTGCGCGTGGACGCCGTCGAGGACGTGCACGCGGTGGCGCGGGACTTGCAGGCGTCCGGCATCGCGGCCACCGACGCCCGCTTCTATCCCGAGTACTCGGACGACTACTGCGCCACGTTCTTCACGGATCCCGACGGGGTGCGACTCGAAGTCACGAACTGGCGTCTCGAGCGCCGCCAGCGTGCGGCACACTGGGACGACCCGCAGGCCTGATTCCCTTTCATGCCACCCATGCCCAAAGATCCGTCAAAGCCCGGCTTCGATCCGTCCGGCCGGCCCCGTGCTCCCTGCAACGCCACGCTGCGGGCCGTGCTCACGGGCATCAGCGTCGACATCTGCGGCTCGACGCTGCTCAACATCGTCCTCACGTCGGTGTACGTGGCCGAGGTGGGCACGCCCGGCATGACCTCCGCCCAGATCGAGGACGTGGTGCGCGGCATGCCGCCGCAGTCGCCGCTGTCGGTGCTCGGCATCCTGCTGGGCTCGTTGATCTCGGTGGCCGCGGGCTATGCCTGCGCGCGCATCGCCCGCCGCAACGAGGGCTTCGCCGGCGCGCTGATGGCCGGCGGCGTGGCGTTGATCTGCGCGCTGATGTCCGATCCCGACCGCGGGCAGGCCGACCTGGCGCTGCTGTTCCTGGCCAGCGGCATCGCCTGCAACCTGCTCGGCGTGAAGTACGGCGCGGCGAAGAACCGGCGCCTCGAGGCGCCGGCCGATCCGCCCGTGGACACCTCCGCCCCATGATCGCCAAGCGCGTCGCCATCGGCCTCGCCATCGTGGGCGTGCTCGCCGCGGCCGCCTGGTGGGCCGTCACGTCGTTCATGCCGCAGGGCTTCATCGACATCGACCAGGCGCAGATCCAGCAACGCCTCGACGCGCGCTTTCCGCAGAAGACCTGCGCCATGGGCATGGCCTGCATCAGCCTCAGCAGCCCCCTGGTGACGCTCACGGAGGGCTCCCCACGCATCGGCCTGTCGGCCGACGTGATGGTGAACCTCGGCCACCGCGAGATGCCCGGCAAGCTCGCGTTCTCCGGCGTGCTGCGCTACGTGCGCTACCAGGGCGACTTCTTCCTGGACGACGTGCAGATCGACAACTTCTCCCTCAGCGGCTTCCCGCCCGAGTTCGTGCAGGTGGTGCAGGTGCGCGGCCCCGCCGTGCTGCGCCGCGCGCTGGAGGGACACCCCGTGTACACGCTCAAGGGCGACAGCGCCCGCGAGGCGCTCGCCAAGCTGGCGGTGCGCGATGTGAAGGTGGTGGATGGGAAGGTGCGGGTTACCTTCCTGCGGTTCGGCGGATGAGCGAAGGCGCTGGCCAGTTTCGCAAAAAGTGCGCTAGAATGTTTGACTCGGCTGATAACCACGCCGGCACCAGAATTCACGGAGAGGTGGCAGAGTGGTCGAATGTACCTGACTCGAAATCAGGCGTACCGCAAGGTACCGTGGGTTCGAATCCCACCCTCTCCGCCAGGAAGTAAGCAAAGACGCGCCCTAGAGGCGCGTTTTTCATTTCTACCTTGATGCCGTGACGGCATGG
>JACMOG010000488.1 GCA_014378125.1 Vitreoscilla sp.
CCGCCAGCCGCACGCCCTTGGCGGCCCAGTCGCGTGAGCTGCCCTGGCCGTAGTCGGCACCGGCCACGATGATCAGCGGCTGCTTGCGCAGCATGTAGGTCTCGATGGCCTCCCACATGCGCATCACCTGGCCCTCGGGCTCGACGCGTGCCCGCGAGCCGGCCTTCACGCTGCCGTCGGCGTTGCGCACCATCTCGTTCTTCAACGTGGGGTTGGCGAACGTGGCGCGCTGCGCGGTGAGGTGGTCGCCACGGTGGGTGGCGTAGGAGTTGAAGTCTTCCTCCGGCACGCCCATGCGGTGCAGGTACTCGCCCGACGCGCTGTTCATCATGATGGCGTTGGACGGCGACAGGTGGTCGGTGGTGATGTTGTCGGGCAGCAGCGCCAGCGGACGCATGCCGCGCAGCGTGCGCTCGCCGGCCAGCGCGCCTTCCCAGTACGGCGGGCGGCGGATGTAGGTGCTCTGCGGACGCCAGTCGTACAGCGGCGCCACGCGCTCGCCCGTGTCGGGGTGGATGGCGAACATCGGCTCGTAGACCTGGCGGAAGTGCGCGGGCTTGACGCTGCGGGCCACGATGGCGTCGATCTCGGCGTCGTCGGGCCACAGGTCGGCCAGGCGGATCTCGCGGCCCCCGGACACCGTGAGCACGTCCTTCTCGATGTCGAAGCGGATGGACCCGGCGATGGCGTAGGCCACCACCAGCGGCGGAGAGGCCAGGAAGGCCTGCCTGGCGTACGGATGGATGCGGCCGTCGAAGTTGCGGTTGCCCGAGAGCACCGCCGTGGCGTACAGGTCGCGCTCGATGATTTCCTTCTGGATGGCCGGATCGAGCGCGCCGGACATGCCGTTGCACGACGTGCACGCATAGCCCACCACGCCGAAGCCCAGCTTCTCGAGCTCGGGCATCAGGCCGGCGTCCTCGAGGTACAGCGTGACGGCCTTGGAGCCGGGCGCCAGCGAGCTCTTCACCCACGGCTTGCGCGTGAGGCCCACGCGGTTGGCGTTGCGCGCCAGCAGGCCGGCGGCGATCACGTTGCGCGGGTTGCTGGTGTTGGTGCAGCTGGTGATGGCCGCGATGATCACCGCGCCGTCGGGCATCAGGCCCGGCGCCTCGGTGAACGGCGCGGCGATGCCCTTGGCTGCCAGGTCGGCGGTCGCGACGCGCGCATGCGGGTTGGACGGGCCGGCCATGTTGCGCACCACGCTGGCCAGGTCGAACGACAGCGTGCGCTCGTAGACCACCTGCGTGAGGGTGTCCGACCACAGGCCGGCGGCCTTCGCGTAGGTTTCCACCAGCGCCACCTGTGCGTCCTCGCGGCCAGTGAGGCGCAGGTAGGCCAGCGTCTGCGCGTCGATGCTGAACATCGCCGCGGTGGCGCCGTATTCGGGCGCCATGTTGGAGATGGTGGCGCGGTCGCCCAGTGTCAGCGCCGCGGCGCCTTCGCCGTGGAACTCGAGATAGGCGCCGACCACCTTGGACTTGCGCAGGAACTCGGTGAGCGCCAGCACCAGGTCGGTGGCCGTGATGCCCGGCTGCGGCTTGCCGCCGAGCGTGACGCCGATGATTTCAGGCAGGCGCATCCACGACGCGCGACCCAGCATCACGTTCTCGGCCTCCAGGCCGCCCACCCCCACCGCCACCACGCCCAGCGCGTCGACGTGCGGCGTGTGGCTGTCGGTACCCACCAGCGTATCGGGGAACGCCACGCCGCCCTGCGACTGGATGACGGGCGACATCCGCTCCAGGTTGATCTGATGCATGATCCCGTTGCCCGGCGGGATGACTTCCATGTTCTTGAAGGCGCGCTTGGTCCACTCGATGA
>JACMOG010000044.1 GCA_014378125.1 Vitreoscilla sp.
CGCGACGCCGCCGCCCAGGCCTCGCTGGAGGCCGCCGCCCGCACGGTCGGCTTCAAGGAGGTGCGCTTCCAGTTCGAGCCCATCGCCGCCGCCTTCCACTACGAGGAGCAGGTCACGCGGGAGCAGACGGTGATCGTGGCCGACATCGGCGGCGGCACGTCCGACTTCTCGGTGGTGCGCGTCGGCCCGGGGCGCCGCGCCCCCGCCGATCGCCGGGGCGACATCCTGGCCAGCCACGGCGTGCACTCCGCCGGCACCGACTTCGACCGCCAGGTGGAGCTCGCCCGCATCCTGCCGGCGCTGGGCTTCGGCGCCTACGGGCCGGCGCGCGGCACTCGCGCCCCGCTGCAGGTGCCCAGCCGCGTCTACTTCGACCTGGCCACCTGGCACCTGATCAACACCGTCTACCGCCCGCAGCGCCTGATGGAGATCGCCTCCATGCGCGACGACTACGCCGACCCGCGCCACCACGCCCGCCTGATGACCACGCTGCGCGACCGCCTGGGCCACTCGCTGGCCGGCCTCGCCGAGGACGCGAAGATCGCCGTGGCGCAGGGCGGCACGCACGAGGTCGACCTGTTCGAGATCGAGCGCGACCTGGTGGTGAGCGTCAGCGAGGAGCAGGCCGTGGCCGCGATCTCGCACGACCTCGAACGCATCGTCCAGGCGGCGCTCGACACCGCGCGCCTGGCCGGCCTGCAGCCCGACGCCATCGACGCGCTCTATTTCACCGGCGGCTCCACCGGCCTGCGCCTGCTGGCCGACCGCCTCACGGCGGCCTTTCCCCACGCACAGGCCGTGCACGGCGACCGTTTCGCCAGCGTCGCCACCGGGCTGGGCCTGGAGGCGAGCCGCCACTTCGCGGCGGCCTGAACCGGCTCCGCTGTCGTGTTGCGCCTCGGAGACAGGCGCCCCCCAGTTCAAGGGCCCCCCGCAAGGGGGCCTCCGTCGCCCCGCTTTTCGCGGGTCGCTTCTATAGAATGAAGCTCAGTCCAAGCTCCCTGCTCACATGAAACTCATCGGATCTCTCACCAGCCCCTACGTTCGCAAGGTGCGTGTCGTGCTGGCGGAGAAGAAGCTCGACTACAACTTCGTGCTCGAAGACGTCTGGGGCAGCGACGCCATCCTCGCCTCCAACCCGCTGGGCAAGGTGCCGTGCCTCGTCATGGAAGGCGCCGAGGCGGTGTTCGATTCGCGCGTCATCGTCGAATACGTCGACACGCTGTCGCCGGTGGGCAAGCTCATCCCGTCGTCGGGCCGCGAGCGCGTCGAGGTGCGCACGTGGGAAGCGCTGGCCGACGGCATGATCGACGCCGCCATCGCCGCCCGCCTGGAGGCCACGTGGGCCGGCCGCTCCGAGGCGCAGCGCTCGCAGGCCTGGATCGGCCGCCAGCAGGTGCGCATCGCCGCCACGCTCAAGTCCATCAGCCAGGGCCTGGGCGACAAGGCGTACTGCGTGGGCACGCACTTCTCGCTGGCCGACATCGCCGTCGGCTGCGCGCTGGGCTACCTCGATTTCCGCTTCCCGCAGAACGACTGGCGCGCCGGGTACCCCAACATCGTGCGGCTGGCCGACAAGCTGGCCGCGCGCCAGAGCTTCATCGACACGCTGCCGCCCGCGGCCTGACCGAGGGGTCCGGCATCTCCCGCGTACCCGCGGGCAATGCCTGACCCCGATCCCCTGCGAGAATGCCTGGAAACACAGGGAGAACGCGGGATGGGATTCGGAAAATCGGCCCGACGCGGCTGCACGGGTGCGCTGTTGATCGCCGCGGCCTGGCCGCTCGCCACGATTGCGCAACAGCCTGCCGCCGCGCCGCACGCCAAGGCCAAGGCCACCCACCCGCCGGCCACCGCGGCCTCCGGCGCCGCCGC
>JACMOG010000489.1 GCA_014378125.1 Vitreoscilla sp.
TCCACGCGCACCAGGCGCTGCGGGTCGGCGGCGAGGGCCACCACGTCGAGGTCGGCCAGCTCCAGCAGGAGGGCGGTCTTGCCGCCGGGCGCGGCGCAGGCGTCCAGCACGCGGGCGCCGGGCGCCAGCCCCGCGCCCACCAGCAGGGTGCCGGCGCGCTGCGCCGCCAGGTCCTGCACCGAGACCGCGCCGTCGGCGAAGCCGGGCAGGCGGTCGACGGGCACCGGCGTGTCCAGCACGATGGCCTGGGCATCGACGAGGCGGCCGGACAGTCCGGCCTCCTCCAGCCGGGTCAGGTACTGCGCGCCGGTCGCCTGGCGCACGTTCACGCGCAGGCACATCGGCGGGCGCACCTGCGCGGCGGCCAGCACGGCCTGCCACTGCGCGGGCCAGTCGGCCTTGAGGCGGTCGATCCACCACTGCGGATGGTTGAAGCGCGCCACGGGCTGCTTCAGCGCGGCGGCCACCAGGGCGTCGCGCTCGCGCAGGAAGCGGCGCAGCACCGCGTTGACGAAGCTGGCCGACCGCGGCGCGCGCCGGCGCACGGCGTCGACGGCCTGGTCCACCAGCGTGTGGTCGGCGTAAGGCGGGGCCGGGTCGGGCCACAACAGCGCCAGCGCGCTCAGCAGCAAGGCCTCCACTTCGGGCGGCGGCGTGCGCGGCGCGAGGATGGCGCGCAACGCGTGCGCGGCCCCGAGCCGGCGCAACACGAGGAAGGACAGCGCCTGCGTGCCGGGCCGCAGCGGGCCCGGACAGGCGGCCAACACCTCCGTGAGGGAGCGGCCGGCGCCCACGGCCTGCACGGCGTCGGCGGTCTGTTCGAGCAGGCGGGCCAGGGTGGGCGCCTGGGGAGTGCGGGAGTTGTTGTCGGAAGTCACGCGTTGCAGTCTACCTACCGGGGTTTGCTGGCGTGTGTGAGGATGGATCCTGCGACTGCGACCAAGATGACGGGCAACGTGTCATCCTGCGCGCAGTCGCAGGATCCACCCCCGCCAAGACGCCCCGCACGGGAAACGCCGCATCGGCGCAAAATGGCCGTTTTACAGATATCCTGCCAGACACCCATGTCCACCCCCGTGCCGCCGCCCGAATCCTCGTCCGCCTCCGGCAACGCGCCGCCGCGCTCGCTCGCGCTCATCCGCAACGAGGCCGACCTGGCCGCGCTGCCCGCGTCCGAGCGTATCCGCTACCGCCTGGTGGGCGCCGACTGCCGCTTCCACGCCAACGACAACATCTCCGAGTACATCCGCCCCGGCGAGACCGAGGAGCTGAAGGCCGAGGTGGCCGAACACATGCAGGCCGTGCTGCGCGCGCTGGTGATCGACACCGATTCGGACCACAACACGCAGGAGACCGCCAAGCGCGTGGCCAAGATGTTCGTCGACGAGGTGTTTCGCGGCCGCTACCAGCCGATGCCCGCGGTCACCGAGTTTCCCAACGTGTCGCGCCTGAACGAGCTGATGATCGTGGGGCCGATCTCGGTGCGTAGCGCCTGCTCGCACCACATGTGCCCGATCCTGGGCCGCGTCTGGATCGGCATCCTGCCCAACGAGCACTCCAACCTCATCGGCCTGTCCAAGTACTCCCGCATCACGGACTGGATCATGACGCGCCCGCAGATCCAGGAAGAGGCCGTGACGATGCTGGCCAATGTGCTGCAGGAACGCGTGAAGCCCGACGGCCTGGCCATCGTGATGGAGGCCGACCACTTCTGCATGCAATGGCGCGGCGTGAAGGATCTCGA
>JACMOG010000490.1 GCA_014378125.1 Vitreoscilla sp.
CGCGTGCCAGACCAGCATCCGGGCGCTGAACGCCGCGGTGGAAGGGGCGCGTGCCGGCGAACAGGGCCGCGGCCTCGCGGACGTCGCCTCCGAGGTGCGCACGCTCGCCCAGCGCAGCGCGCAGGCGGCCAAGGAGATCAAGGCCCTCATCGGTACCTCGGCCGACAAGGTCGAGATCGGCTCGAAGCTGGTGCAGGACGCCGGCTCCACGATGGACGAGATCGTGGCCAGCGTGCAGCGCGTCACCGACATCATCGGCGAGATCAGCGCCGCGGCGCTGGAGCAGAGCCAGGGCATCGGCGAGGTCAACGAGGCCGTCACCCGCCTCGACCAGATGACCCAGCAGAACGCCGCGCTGGTGGAGGAATCCGCCGCCGCTGCCGAGAGCCTGAAGGACCAGGCGCACCGCATGACCACCGTCGTGGCGAACTACCGCCTCGACGCGACGTCGGACTTCGGCGGCTTCGCAGCCCCGGCCGCGCACGCCCCGGTGGCCGCCAAGGCGATCGCCAAGGCGGCTGGGTACAAGCCGGCAACCACGGGCGCCAGGTCCGCGGTCGCCAGGCCCGTCGCCGCGAAGACCGGCGCCGCAAAGACCCCCGCTGCCAGGCCCACCGCCCCCAAGGCCTCGGCGCCGAAGTCCGCGCCGGCGCCCGTCTCCGCTTCCCCGGCACCGGCTCCGGCCGCCTCGGGCGCGAGCGACGACTGGGAATCGTTCTGAGCGAACAAAGTCACTTCATTTCGCCCGTTATCAGCCGATAACGGAGACAGAAGCCTGACGTCTTTCAACACCGAACCCAAGAAGCCCAGAGGATCCGCCATGGACATGATCAAGGAAGCCACCCACATCGCGCGCCAGAGCGCCGATCGTTCCGCCGCGGCGGCCAAGGGTGCGAAGGGCGAATTCCTGACCTTCCGCCTGGGCGGCGAGGAATACGGCATCGACATCCTGCGCGTGCAGGAGATCCGCTCCTACGAGCAGCCTACCCGCATCGCCAACACGCCCGAATTCCTGCGCGGCGTCGTCAACCTGCGCGGCGTGATCGTGCCGATCGTCGACCTGCGCCTGAAGCTGGGATGCCAGGAAGCCGACTTCAACGCCTTCACGGTCGTCATCGTCCTCAACGTCAAGGGCCGCGTCATCGGCGCCGTCGTCGACTCCGTCTCGGACGTCTGCGAACTGGGCGGCGACGCCATCAAGCCGGCCCCCACGCTGAACTCGCACGTCGACATGTCCTTCATCACGGGCATCGCCAACGTCGGCGAGCGCATGCTGATCCTGATGGACATCGAGGCGCTGATGAGCGCATCGGACATGGGCCTGATCGAGTCCGCGGCGTAAGCCCCGCTCCCGCTCGCCAGCCAGCCGCCTTCGGGCGGCTTTTTCGTGGGTCGTCGCGGATCTGCGGAGATGTCGTCTGGGGTCTGGGGTGTGGCGTCTGGTGCTTTGGAGTGGCGAGTTTGGTCGGCATGTCTAGGATCTCGGGCCATGACCGCGGCTCTCGACGTCCCCACTCGCATCGCCCAGCGCCAAGGCCGAGCCGCCCTGCCCGCGGAAGGAAGTCTCACGCCGCGGCGGCCCGCCCGTCCCTAAGATGGCGCCACGTCTCAACGAACCCCGAAAGTTCACGTGCCCGATCTCATCGTCCATGGCGGCCGGCCCCTCAGCGGCCGCATCACGCCCTCCGCCAACAAGAACGCCGTGCTGCCGATCCTGTCGGCCACGCTGCTCACGCGCGAGCCGGTCACGCTGCGCGGCGTGCCCGACATCACCGACGTGCGCAAGATCCTGGCCGTGTTTCGCGAGCTGGGCAGCCGCGTCGAGGGCGAGCTCAAGGACGGCGTGCTGCGCATCCACCACGAGCACACCCGGTTCGACGCGGCCGTGCACAAGCTCCCCGAGGAGATGCGCTCGTCGGTGATGCTCGTGCCGCCGCTGCTGGCGCGCTTCGGCAGCGCGCGCATCGAGAACGACGTGCAGGGCTGCACGCTGGGCGTGCGCGAGATCGACCCGCACGTGGAGGTGTTCGAGGGCTTCGGCGCGCAGGTGGAGCGCGGCCCCGGCGCGCTGATCGTGCACGCGCGCCGCCCGCTGCACGCGCACCGCCGCTGGCTCGACTACGCGTCGGTCACCACCACCGAAAATTTCGTGCTGTGCGCCGCGCTGGCCGACGGCGAGTCCGAGCTCACCAACGCGGCGTCGGAGCCGCACGTGCAGGAGTTCTGCGCCTTCATGGAACGCATGGGCGCGCGCATGTCGGGCATCGGCACGTCGCGCCTCACCGTGCAGGGCGTCGACGCGCTGCACGGCGTCGACTTCACCTTCGTCGAGGACTTCCACGAGGTCGTCACCTTCCTCGCGCTGGGCGCCATCACCGGCGGCAACGTCGAGGTGAAGAACAGCGCGCCGCAGTTCTTCCCGCTGCTCGATCGCAGCTTCGCCAAGCTGGGCGTGGAGATCACGCACGAGGGCGGCTGGTCGCGCGCGTTCGTGCCCGCCGGCCTGAAGGTGCGCGAGCCCTTCACGCGCAACATGCTGCAGAAGATCGAGGCCGCGCCGTGGCCCTACTTTCCCGTCGACCTGCTGCCCATCTTCATCGCGCTGGGCGTGCGCGCCGAGGGCCAGGTGATGTTCTGGAACAAGGTATACGACGGCGCGCTGGGCTGGACGTCGGAGCTCTCGAAGTTCGGCGCCCACGCGTTCCAGTCCGACCCGCACCGCGTGATCACCTTCGGCGGCAAGCCGCTGGTGGCCGCCGAGGTGGACAGCCCGTACATCATCCGCGTGGCCATCGCGCTGCTGATGCTGGCGTCGAGCATCGAGGGCCGCTCCACCATCTACAACGCCACGCCCATCCGTCGTGCGCATCCGCGCTTCGTGGAGAACCTGGTATCGCTGGGGGCGGATATCGAGTGGGTGGGGGCGGATGCCTGAGCGTTGCAGCGCTGGCTGCTGAGGCCGCCCTGCCCGGCCATCGACGGGACCGCGGGTTGCTGCGACGGCACGCTGGCGAGATCGGCTCGTCGGATGGATCGGTCGGAAGCCTCATGTTCGGAAAGTCAGCCAGGGCCGCCATGGCATTCATGACACTCGCCGCTGCAGTGTTCGGCCACGCCTATGCCCAGGCGGCCAGCGCGCCCCCAGCGGCTGGCGCCGCTTCGCAAGCTCGACTCGCGAAGCCCCGGCTCGACGTGAGTGGACACAAGCGCATTGGCAAGGCCCCCGTCTACGCGACAGGATTGCGCGGCCGCAAGCTGGCCGATGGCACGCGGATGGACCCGCAAAGCGACAGCGCCGCCAGCAAGACGCTGCCGTTGGGCACCACGGCCAAGGTCACCAATCTCGCGACCGGACAGAGCGCGGTGGTGACCATCCGGGATCGCGGGCCTTACGTGAAGGGACGCATCGTGGACCTGTCCCCGGCGACCGCGGAGCAGGTCGGTATCGATCGCAAGAAAGGCGTTTCTCGGGTGGAAGTGGCTCCGCTCTCCGTGCCGTCGGGCAACGATCCTGCGAAGCAGCCGGATCCGGTGGATCCAGGGGCCGGGCAGCAACATGAGCCACCATCGTCAACGAAGTCTTCCAACGTCAGGCGCCAGTGAACGCGCAAGCTCATTCCCCGACGATGGCACCCTCATCGCGCAGCAGCGCGCGCAGGATCGAGCGATGGCAGCGCGCCTCGCCCGATTGCGTGGGCGTTGTCTGGCCGCGCCATCTCGGCGTGGTAGCCCCGCGTGAACGCGGCCCATTCCTTCTCGCCCGCGGCGCTGAGATCGGACTGCGAGGCGAGCGCGCGCTTGACGAGCTCGGGGCTCGGCGACAGGTTGGGAAACCGCACGTCGTACCAGTCGCCCGATGCGAACGCTGCCTCCGGCACGCCGCGCGGCGGCCGCCGCACGGTGCCGATGCGAAGGCCTTCGTCCGGCGTCCGCGGCGACCCGAGGCGAACGATGCGACCGGCCATGGCGGTGCGGCGGCGCCCCGGCATCATGCCGTGCGCATCGACTCCAGCTCCACGATGCGCACCGTCACCTCCTTGCCGGAGACCTGCATCAGCGCCACCGACACCGGCAGTTTGAAG
>JACMOG010000045.1 GCA_014378125.1 Vitreoscilla sp.
CACTTCAGATCCTGACCTGGGGCACGATCACCGCTGCCGTTGGCAGCGCGGCATGGCTGGCCTCGGCGGATCAGGCCGCGGTCTTCTGTTCGTTCGGTTACCGTGCCACCAGCCGCGCCATGGGGCCCGACATCCCGCTGCCCACCGAACCCACCCGCGCGGGCCCGTCGGCCAAGCTTCCGGGATCCAGCGCCGCCGGGCAGCAGTTGCAAGCCACCGCGAGCTGACGAGCGCGTCATCCCGGGCGCTGGATTGACGCAGTAGTAGCTCCGCTACTGAACGCGGAATTCAATTAATCCAGCTTCATTTATTGCGTGAGCTCTCGGAGAATCCCGCCCGAGCGTGACGGCGCCGCCGTGCCCCCAGGCGCGGCCGCCGCACCGCAAAGGATTCCCCATGAAAGTGATCGTCCTGGGCGCCGGCATCATCGGCGTCGCCACCGCCTGGTACCTGCTGGAGGAGGGCCACGACGTCACCGTCGTCGAGCGCCAGCCCGAGGCCGCGCTGGAGACCAGCTTCGCCAACGGCGCGCAGATATCGGTGTGCTTCTGCGAGCCCTGGGCCAACGCGGGCGCGCCGTTCAAGGTGGCCAGGTGGATGCTCCAGGACGACTCACCGCTGCTGTTCCGCCCGCGCCTCGACCCGCACCAGTGGCGCTGGGCGCTGAGCTTCCTGGGCCAGTGCAACGACGCGGCGTTCGCGCGCAACGTCCAGCAACTCGTGGCGCTGGGACGCTACAGCCATGAGTCGCTGAAGTCGGTGGTGGCCGCCACCGGCATCGAATACAACCGCCTGCAACGCGGCATCCTGCACTTCTTCTCGTCGGCCGCCGACTACGAGTCCGGCGTCAAGGCCGCGGGCCTGATGCGCGACCACGGCGTCGACCGCCGCGTGCTGGGTCGCGAGGAGGTGCTGCAGGTGGAGCCCGCGCTCAAGGCCTTCGGCGATCGCATCCATGGCGGCACCTACACGCCCAGCGACGAGTCGGGCGACGCACGTGTGTTCACGCAGGAGCTCGCCAGGCGCTGCGCCGAACGCGGCGCGACGTTCCTTTGGGAGCACGACGTGCTTGGCTTCGACAAGAGGGGCTCGAAGGTGGAGGGCGTGATCGTGGGCGACCGCAGTACCCTGCGCCGCACGACGCTCACCGGCGACCACGTCGTCGCCGCGGCGGGCTCGTTCACAGCGCCGCTGCTCCGCAAGCTGGGCATCTGGCTGAACATCTATCCGGCCAAGGGCTACTCGGCCACGCTGCGCCTGAAGCGTCCCGATGACGCGAGCACCGTGAGCCTGCTGGACGACACCCGCAAGATCGCCATCTCGCGCCTGGGCGACCACATCCGCATCGCCGGCACCGCCGAGATGGCGGGCTACGACACCGCCATCGACAGCGCCACCTCGCGCACGCGATGCGAGGCGCTGGTGCGTCGCTACGAGCAGCTGTTCCCGGGCGTGGCCGACACCGGCACGCCCAACTTCTGGGCCGGCCTGCGTCCGAGCACGCCCAACAACCTGCCCTACATCGGCCGCAGCAAGATCGCCAACCTGTGGCTCAATGCGGGCCACGGCACGCTGGGCTGGACGCACGGCGCGGGCTCGGGCCGCGCGCTGGCCGAGCTGATCAGCGGCCGCCGCCCGCAGCTGGAGTACGGCTTCTGCGGCGACGCGCTGCCCACCCGGCGCCCGGTGGGGGCCATGCCGTCGCGCTCCTGGGCTTGAGGCTCAGCTCTCGAGGTCGGACGGCGCGGCCGCCGCCTGGTCGCGGTAGCGCGGCACGAAGCGGCGGTAGATCCACCACGCCGCGCACGCGGCGCCCAACGCCAGCGCGGCGTAGGCGGCATTGCGGTACGGCGCCGACGCGGGGTTGCTGAACAGGTAGATCGCGCAGCCGAGGGAGGCCAATGCAACGACGCCGACGCCCACGCGACGGCTCACCAGCTGGATGACCGGGCCCATCACTCGGCGCGGCGCGATCGCCACGAAGACGACCAGCACCATCACGAGAAAGGTCGACCAGGCGGGCATGTCCGGCGCTCCGGATCAGAACCGGCCGCGGCCAGGGGGCCCACCGCGGCGCGGCGGCGGACGCCGAGGCGCCGTGACGGCCTTGGGCAACGGACGGCTCACGTCGGCCAGGCGCATCACGCTCTGCACGATGTCCTCGACGGCCTCGTCGAGGGTGTTGGGCGGCTCGAGCGTCTCGATCTCGGCCAGCAACGCCTCGGCGTCCTCCAGGTCGTCCGGATCGAACGCCGCGTACAGCACGGCCAGCGGCTCGAGAGAATCAGTGGAGTCCATGTTCATCAGCGCGGGAAACATCTCCATCGCGGCCGAGAAGCCGGCCACCCACGGCAGCGTCGACTCCAGCGGATCGGCCTCGTCGTCGAGCTCGAACACCCACGGATCGAACCATTGCCGGCCAGAGATGGCCATCATGAGCTCGCGGTAGCGCCGCTGCACCAGGCCCTGCAGCTCGTGCAGGCCGGGCCATTTGTCGGCCAGCGGACGGCCGTCGATGTCGAACACGTGCTTGATCCAGGCGCCCGCGGGCACCGCGGTGGGCTGCAGCAGCACGCCGCAGAGGTAGCCGTCGAGCATGCTGATGTCGAGAGGTTCGAGCGGTTCGGGAATCTTGTCGAGCAGCGTCTGCAGGCGGTTCATGTCGGCTTCTGTGAGCGGCGGCACCGGAGCGGGAATGGCAGGCGAGTTCATGCGCCATTGTCCCCCACGGGATCTCCGCGGGCTTGACCCTGAACACATCCTGTTCATCGCCTGCGACGAACTGTTTCGGTGCGTCGGAAGGTCTGCGCGACGTTGCCTGAAGCGGCACTCCCCCTGAAATAGGGATGCGATTCGCCAGCGTGGCTCGTACATTGGATTCCGTTGTGTTGACCGATCCAGGAGCTCTGGGAGGGGACAGGGTCGGTCAACACGCACAGTCCCAACGACGTCCTTCTTCGGAAGGACTTGAAGCCCACCCTCGCGGTGGGTTTTTTTTCGCCTGTTCCCGACTGTCATCCTGCGCGAAGTCGCAGGATCCACGCTGGCGCGGTGTATACGCTCTGAGTTAGACTCCGGGCTCATGATCACCCAGCAAGTCCTTCTCCGCGACGCCATGCGGCGTCTCGACATGACCCGCGACACGTTCGCGGATCGCATCGGCAGTCGCCGACGCGCCCTCGATAGTTGGCTCCTGCCCGACGAGTCGAATGAATTCCGGGCCATGCCCGAAGTGGCCCGGCGCTTCGTGCTCGAGATCCTGGCCCACGCCGCGCCGCGTATCGAGCTCGCCACGCAAAGCGTACACACCGAATCTCCTCCGCTGGCGCCCGGAGGCCCGCTGCGCCACGTGCTGTCGGTCGACCAGTTCAGCCGTGAATCGGCCGAAGACCTGTCCCGCCTGGCCGACGTGATGCTGCCGATCGCGCGCCGCCAGAAGGTCACGCGCGTGCTCGAGGGCGCGGTGCTGGCCAACCTGTTCTTCGAGGCGAGCACGCGCACCCGGGTGAGCTTCGGCGCGGCGTTCTGCCGCCTCGGCGGCTCGGTGTGCGACACCACCGGCTTCACGTTCTCGTCGATGGCCAAGGGCGAGTCGATCCACGACACGGGCCGCGTCATCGCCGGCTACGCCGACGCGATCGTCGTGCGCCATCCCGAGCAGGGCGCGGTGGCCGAGTTCGCGCGCGCCACCAACGTGCCGGTGGTCAACGGCGGCGACGGCCCCGGCGAGCATCCCACGCAGGCGCTGCTGGACCTGTACACGATCCAGCGCGAGTTCTCGCGGGTGGGCAAGCGCCTGGACGGCGCGCACATCGCGCTGGTGGGCGACCTGAAGTACGGTCGCACCGTGCACTCGCTGATCAAGCTGCTGGCGCTGTACAAGGGCGTGCGGTTCACGCTGGTGGCGCCGCCGTCGCTGGAGATGCCAGCCGCCATCGTCGACCGCGTCAGCCGCAACGGCAACGTCGTGGAAGTGCGTGATTCGCTGCAGGCGCTGGCCGACGCCGACGTCGTGTACGCCACGCGCATCCAGAAGGAGCGTTTCTCGGAGGAGTCGATCGAAGGCTACGGCGCCGCGTTCGAGATCAACCGCGCGCTGGTCGACCGCGTCTGCAAGCCCGACGTCGTGGTGATGCATCCGCTGCCGCGCGACAGCCGCCCCGGCGCGCACGACCTGGCCGCCGACCTCGACGGCGACCCGCGCCTCGCCATCTTCCGCCAGACCGACAACGGCATCCCGGTGCGCATGGCGATCTTCGCCACGCTGCTGGGCGTGGACAAGCTCGTGCAGCGCTCGATGCGCGACGCGCAGTGGACGCCGCCGACGTTCATCGGGACGGAAGATACCTGGTAGGGGTCAGGCACCTTCGGAGCCAGGCCCCAAGGGGAAACCGCACTCAAGCGCCGCCCGCCAATACCCGATGAACGCCTGCACCGCCCGCGGCACCACCGGGCTGTAGGGCCGGATCGCGTACAGGTGCTCGCCGAACGCGCCCACAGGCTTCCACCGCGGCAGCACCAGCTGCAACTTGCCGGCCTGCACCGCGGCCTGCGCGCTGAAGTCAGGCAACAGCGCGATGCCCAGGCCGGACAGCGCCGCCTCGCGCAGGGCCTCGCTGTTGTTGGCCGCGAAGACGCCGCGCA
>JACMOG010000491.1 GCA_014378125.1 Vitreoscilla sp.
GACAGCAGAGCGGCGCGTGAACGCAGCAGCGCGGCCAACGCCTGCAGCGCGGCGGCCAGCGCCAGCGTGCGATAGCGCGGTTGCAGCACGCGCGAGCTGAACACCGCCCACGAGAAGTAGGCCAGCCCGCCCACCGCCGACCAGCCCGCGTGCACCAGCAGCGCGTGCGTGCCGTGCGGCGGCGCGGCCAGGGTGAAGATGAGCGCCAGGATGGGGATGAACGACAGCGGCCCGGCGCGCAGCCCCCAAGCCAGCGCCATGGTGGAGCTGAACGACAGGAAGATGATGATGAAGCCCATCGCCACGCCCGACTCGCTCAGCAGGCCGATGAGCACGCCGCTGGCCCAGCCCACCAGCGCGCCCATGCCCACGCGGCGCCACGTGCGATCCGGCGCGATGGGCAGGTCGGCCAGGCTGGCGCAGATGGCGCCGGTGGCCGCGGCGAGCGCCGCCAGCTTGCCCGCGGTGAGCGCGAGCGTGATCTGGATCAGGGAGATGCCCAGCGCCACGGCCAGGCCGTTGAGCACGTGCGCGGGCAGACGCATGGCGAGGCGAGGGGTCTCCATGCGACGCATTGTGGCGCAGGCGATTCGCCGCCGGGCGACCTGCGCCGCGCGAAGGCGCGAGAATGAGGCGATGACGCCCATCGCCCGTTTCGCGCTCCCCGCCCTGCTGCTCGCGCTGGCCGCCACGACGACGCACGCGCAGCCCGCCAACGCGCCTGCCGCCAGCGCGCCGACCGACGACAAGCGGCAGGCCCTGGCCGAGTTCATCGGCGCGTACCGCCTGGCCGAAGTCTGGCCGCAGATGGCGCCCAAGATCGCGCGCGATTCGCTGCCGCGGCTGGAGGACGCCACGCACGCCGACCTTGACCATGACAAGTTCGCCACGCCGGCGCTGGCCGAGGCCGCGCACGCGCGCGTTCCCGCGCTGCTGGCGCAGGGCCGGCGCGACCTGCAGTCCGCGCTGCAGCGCTTCGACGCCGACGAACTGGCCGCGTACACCGCCTACGAGATCTATTCGAAGTATTTCGAGACCGCAGAGATCCGCCAGATCACCGCGTTCTTCGGCTCGCCCACCGGCCGCAAGCTGAGCGCGCTGGGCCCCACGCTCGTCGCCGAAAGCCGCCAGCCCGTGAAGGGAGATCCGCTGGACCGCCACTTCGACGAGCAGGAGCGCGCCGAGATTTTGGCCTTCTGGCAATCCCCATTGGGCGCCAAGATGAACGCGACGGCCGAGCAGATCCGCGAGGACATGCACGCGCATTTCATCGAGCGTTCGGAGGCGTCTGTGCAGGAAGTGGCCCGCCAGCTGGCCTCGAAGGCCGAGGCCGGAGACGAGGCGCCAAAGCCCTGAGAGGCACTCTTTTCGCACGGCCTGGGGAGGTGTTGCAGCACGCGACCCCAATCATTGCGACAATACGCCCCTTCACCGCTTTGTCTCCGCTGCCGAATGTCTTCGCTTCCCCCGTCCTCGATGCCGCCTGAAGGCGACGATTCCGCACCCCAGTCGCTGCCCCTGGCGACCGATGGCGTGCCCGAGTCGGCGCCCGCCGCTGCCCCCGCCGAGGAGGCGTCCACCGACGCCGCAGCCGCCCAACCGTCGGCCGATTCCGCCGATCCGGTCGATCCCATCGATGCGGCCGAACCGGCCGAAACTGGCGACGCCGGCGAAACCGGCGAAACCGGCGATACCGGCGATACCGGCGATACCGGCGATACCGCGGAGCCGGCGGGCGCCGCCGCTCGTCCCGCGCAGGAAGACTGCGGACCGCAACTCCGCAAGTTGTATCCGGCGCTGTTCTCCAATCCGCCCAAGCCGATCAAGCTGCGTATCCAGGCCGACATCCAGGCACGCTCGCCGGGCCTGTTCACCAAGCCGCAGCTGTCGGCGTTCCTGCGCCGCTACACGGGCAGCCACGCGTATCTCAATGCGCTGGTCAAGGCCACGCACCGCTATGACCTCGACGGTGCCCCCGGCGACGAGCTGAGCGACGAACACCGCGTGGCCGCCACCGAGGAGCTGGCGCGCCGCCGCGCCAATACCCAGGCGCGTATCGCGCTCGAGAACGAGCAACGCGCCAACCGCGCCACGCTGCTGCGCGAGTTCGAGGCCAACACGCTGCCGGCGGCGGAGTTCGCCACCAGCCGCAACGTGCCCGAAGGCGAGCTCGATCCGCTGCTGGCGCGCGCCCGCAAGGAAGCGCTGGAGCCGCCGCCGGCGCCCGCGTTCAACCGCGAC
>JACMOG010000492.1 GCA_014378125.1 Vitreoscilla sp.
CACGCGCGACGGCCTGTTCAAGGTCGCCGCGGGTGCCAGCCGCATCGTGGCGGGGCCGGTGCCGCAGCGCGGCGCCATCAGGGCCGTCACCGCGTTGCGGCTGGTGTGCCACATGCTGTGGTTCGGCGGCAAGGGCGACGGCATCTGGCAGATGGACCTGGCCGCGCCGGGCCATCCGCTGTCGCAGCCGGTGCCCACCGCCGTCCTCAGCGACCCGGAGGTGACCGCGCTGCTGCCCGGCCCGGACGACGCGATGTGGGTGGCGACGAACAGCGGGCTGAACCTGGTGCGCCGCGGGCATTCCACCGAGCGCATCCTGCCGGTGGCCAACGACCCCACCAGCCTGGCCTCGGCCGTCATCAACACGCTGCTCACCGATCGCAACGGCCGGCTTTGGGTGGGCAACAACGCCGGCGTGCAGATCATGGAGCAGCGCGATGCCTCGGGCCGCGCGGTGTTCCACCACATCGGCAAGGCCGAGGGCCTCACCAGCGAGAACATCGACACGATGTTGATGGACACCACCGGCCGCGTGTGGGTGAGCACCGACGACGGCGTGGCCGTCATCGATCCCGCCACGTACGCGCTGCGCGTGCTGCATCCGGCCGACGGCGCGGCCATCTCCACGTACTGGGTCGCCTCCGGCGCGGTGGGCCCCACGGGCGAGCTGTTCTTCGGCGGACTCGGCGGCCTCACGGTGATCCGTCCCGAGCGCCTGACGCGCCGCGTGTATGCGGCCCCCATCGTCGTGACCGACGTGGAGGTGGGCGGCAAGCCGGCCGCCCTGGTCGACGCCAAGGGACGCAAGCAACTCCACGTTCCGCCCGAGGCCGGCGGCTTCACGGTGGAGTTCTCGCTGCTCGACTTCACGTCGCCCGAGCGCAACCGCTACGCCTACTGGCTCGAGGGCTACGACAAGACCTGGCGCGAGGTGGACGCCACCCACCGCTCGGCCAGCTACACCAACCTGTCGCCGGCCCATTACGTGCTGCACATGAAGGCGGCCAGCCGCGACGGCACGTGGACGGCGCATCCGCTGGAGGTGGACGTGCAGATCCTGCCGGCCTGGTACCAGACCTGGTGGTTCGACCTGCTCAAGATCCTCGGCGCCATCCTGGCGGTGGCCGCGGTGGTGGCCGTGCGCGTGCGCTACGTGCAGCAGCGCAGCCTGGAGCTGGAGCGCCTGGTGGAGCAGCGCACCCACGAGCTGACGGAACTGCAGCACCAGCTCGAGGAGCTGGCCTACAGCGACGCGCTGACCACGCTGCCCAACCGCCGCATGTTCGGCGACTACTGCCGCCAGATGATCGCCACCTCCGAGCGCCAGGACGGCGGCTTCGCGCTGCTGCTGATCGACCTCGACCACTTCAAGCAGGTCAACGACACGCTGGGCCAGGACGCCGGCGACGCCCTGCTGGTGGAGACCGCCCGCCGCCTGCGCGCCATCGCCCGCAAGTCCGACGTGGTGGCCCGCCTCGGCGGCGACGAGTTCGCCATCCTGCTGTCCGACGCCGGCATGCCCAGCGCCGTGGACATCGCCTGCGCCCGCATCCTCGAGGCCTTCGACCCGCCCGTGCCGCACGAGGGGCACGAGATGCGTGCCAGCCCCAGCATCGGCGTGGCGCTGTTCCCGGTGGACGGCACAACGCAGGACGAGCTCTACAAGTCGGCCGACCTGGCGCTGTACGAGGCCAAGCGCTCGGGGCGCCACACGTGGCGCTTCGCGAAGACGCGGCGGCCGATCGAGACCAGCGGGGCTTGAGACGCTGACGGCTAACGTGCTAGTGCCCGCCGCCCAGGTAGGCCGCCTGCACCGCCGGATCGTTCTTCAACTTGTCCGCCGGCCCATGCACCGCGATGCGCCCGTTCTCCAGCACGTACCCGTAGTCGGA
>JACMOG010000493.1 GCA_014378125.1 Vitreoscilla sp.
CGCCGGGCAACCCGCGCCAGCGGCTGATCAAGCGCCCGCGCCGGCGCCGGCGCCGGCCGTCACGTCGAGCATGACCCCCGCCCAGGCCTACGCCGCGCGCCATGCCACGCAGGATCGCGGCGCCGACCACCACGCCAAGAAGACGGTGGCGGCCACGGTGGCCGAGGCCGAAGAACTGCGGCCCGTGTTGCCCGAAGGCCGCGTCACGGCCAGTTGCCGCACCAGCCTCGCGGGCAAGGTGCCGCATCGCGCCGACATGACGGCGTGCATGAAGAGCAGCTGCTGCAGCGCGGGCAACGGCCAGGCCGAGGATTGCCGGGCTTACCAGAAGGCGTACCCGTTCGCCTGCAGCGCCGGCTGAGCGAACGGCTGCGCGCGCTGCTCGACAAGGCGCGCGATTTGCCATGAACACGACGCCGGGGCGGCAAGCGGCCGCTCCATTGTTCGTCTTCAGTGCAAAAAGGAGTCCCCATGGACACGCTCAACGACACCCTCAGCCACGACGTGATCACGTCCGACCGCGTGGAAGGCACCACCGTCTACAACGACGCCGGCGACAAGCTCGGCTCGATCGACTACCTGGTCATCGACAAGCGCTCGGGCAAGGTGCGCTACGCCGCCCTCGAGTTCGGCGGCTTCCTGGGCATGGGCACCAACCGCTACCCGGTGCCGTGGAGCCTGCTCGAGTACAACACGGGCCGCGGCGGCTACGTGGTGCCCCTCGACAAGGACACGCTGGACGGCGCGCCGCGCTACGAGGAAAACCGCCGTCCTGACTACGACGACCAGTACGGTCGTACCGTGTACGACTACTACGGCGTGGGCTGGTAAGCGCGCACGAGGGTGACGCCGCGGGCCTCAGAGGTCCTCGGCGTCGTCCGTCTCGACGAAGATCGAATCCGGCACGTCCGCATCATCGTCGTCATCGCAGTCACGAGCGGGTTCTCCGCTCGCGCGGGCCGCATGCGACTGCGACTGCGTGACGATCTCGATGCGTCGCCCGGTCTCGCGCCTCGGGCCGACATGCGCGAACACCCCGTGGACGCAGGCCGCCATCGCCACGAGCGCCACCAGGGCCTTGAAGGGGTGGCGCGGGCTTGGGGTCGGTGCATGAGGTCTCCTGGACGACGGTGAGGCGATGCATGCACGATAGGACGGCGCGCGGAGCGCTTCCAGCGGCAAGCGCCGAACTGCCGCAGGAGAACGACGGAACGAAGTTGGGCGCGACGGACCGTCGCCGGGCGCGCTGCGCGAGAATGCGTGATCGGCGTCTCGCGACGCCCGCAACTCATCCCGGAGACCGCATGACCGACACGCCGCTGAAGAAGTCCGAGAACAACCTGATCTGGGTCGACATGGAGATGACCGGCCTGTTTCCCGACACCGATCGCATCATCGAGGTGGCCATCGTCATCACCGACCCGATGCTCGCCGTGCGCGTCGAGGGCCCGGTGTTCGCCATCCACCAGAGCGACGCCACGCTCGACGGCATGGACGCGTGGAACAAGAACACGCACGGCCGCAGCGGCCTGAACGAGCGCGTGAAGGCCTCCACCGTCAGCGAAGAGCAGGCCCAGGCCGAGTTGATCGAATGGATGGGCCAGTACGTGCCCAAGGGCAAGAGCCCGATGTGCGGCAATTCCATCTGCCAGGACCGTCGCTTCATGGCCCGCACCATGCCCAAGCTGGAAGAGTTCTTCCACTACCGCAACCTGGACGTGAGCACCCTCAAGGAACTCGCCAAGCGCTGGAAGCCGTCGGCGCTCGAGGGACTGAAGAAGGCCGGTGCGCACACCGCGCTGGCCGACATCCAGGAGTCCATCGACGAGCTGGTGCACTACCGGACGACATTGTTGAATGTCTGAGATCCTGCCGCGAGCTCGCCGATGGAGCTTCGCTGGCGGCGTCTGCGCGTGTCGACGGTTGCGTGCGACGACCTCGGCTGGCGGCGTCGGTAGGGCCGGCCTGCGCGGGACCGGTGTCGCGGGGGCGCCGGGCTCCCGCC
>JACMOG010000494.1 GCA_014378125.1 Vitreoscilla sp.
CCGAGGCGGCCGAGGGCTTGATCACGGCGCCGTCCGGCGCGAGGTTGCCGCGCACGACGGCGATGCCGGCGTCGGGCATGAAGGGCTTGTCCAGCGGGCGGATCACCTCGCGGTTCCAGCACGGGGCATTGGCGATGTTCTCGCCGATCGTCTTGCCGTTGACCGTGGGCGCCTCGAGGTGCAGCAGGTGCTGGATCTCGCGCAGGATCGCGGGCAGGCCGCCGGCGTAGTAGAAGTCCTCCATCAGGTACTTGCCCGACGGCTGCAGGTCGAGCAGGCACGGCACCTGGCGGCCCAGGTCGTCCCAGTCGCCCAGCTTCAGGTCGATGCCGATGCGCCCGGCGATCGCCAGCAGGTGGATGACCGCATTGGTGGATCCGCCGATGGCCGCGTTGGTGCGAATCGCGTTCTCGAACGCGTGGCGCGTGAGGATCTTGGTCATCGTGAGGTCGTCCTCGACCATCTGCACGATGCGCCGGCCCGTCATCTGGGCGAGCCGGTTGCGGCGCGTGTCGGGCGCGGGAATGGCGGCGTTCTCGGGCAACGACATGCCCAGCGCCTCCACCATCGACGCCATCGTCGACGCGGTGCCCATGGTCATGCAGTTGCCCTTGGAGCGGTGCATGCAGCTCTCGGCGGCGGTGAAGTCTTCCTGCGTCATCTCGCCGGCGCGCACCATCTCGCTCATCTTCCACACGCCGGTGCCCGAGCCGATGTCCTGGCCGCGGAACTTGCCGTTGAGCATGGGCCCGCCCGACAGCCCGATGGTGGGCAGGTTGCAGCTGGCCGCGCCCATCATCAGCGCCGGCGTGGTCTTGTCGCAGCCCATCAGCAGCACGACGCCGTCGATCGGATTGCCGCGGATCGACTCCTCGACGTCCATGCTTGCGAGGTTGCGGAACAGCATCGCGGTGGGACGCAGCTGCGTCTCGCCCAGCGACATCACCGGGAACTCGAGCGGAAAACCGCCGGCCTCGTAGACGCCGCGCTTGACGAATTCGGCCAGCTCGCGGAAATGCCCGTTGCAGGGCGTGAGTTCGCTCCACGTATTGCAGATGCCGATGACCGGGCGGCCATCGAGCTCATCGTGCGGGTATCCCTGGTTCTTGATCCAGCTTCGGTGGACGAACCCGTCGCGATCATTCTTGCCGAACCAGGCCTGGCTGCGGCGGACGGGCTTTTTTGTCTCCATGTGCTTCTCTTCTCGACTTGACGGGGCGGATCGTATCGCCGCACACTGATATTGGAAAAATAAAGATAAACGCACCTGACATTGCAAAAGAGATATCGATGACAAACGCATCAGCCGCTTCCACCCTGCAACACGCCGCCGGTCCGATGAACGTGGCCCGCTTTCCCAGCCTGCAAGGGCGCAGCGTCTTCGTCACGGGCGGAGGCTCCGGCATCGGCGCCGCCATGGTGGCGGCATTCGCCGCCCAGGGCGCGCGCGTGGCCTTCGTCGACGTCGCCACCGAGGCCAGCGCCGCGCTCGCCGCCCACATCGAGTCGAGCGGCCGGCCCGCGCCGTGGTGGCGCGCGTGCGACGTCCGCGACATCGCCGCGCTGCAACAGGCCGTGGCCGACGCGGCGGCGGCGCTGGGCGATTTCCACGTGCTGGTCAACAACGTGGCCAGCGACGACCGCCACACGCTGGAGTCGGTCACGCCCGAATACTGGGACAACCGCATGGCCATCAACGAGCGCCCGGCCTTCTTCGCGATCCAGGCCGTCGTGCCGGGCATGAAGCGACTGGGCCAGGGCTCGGTGATCAACCTCGGCTCCACGGGCTGGCAGACCAAGGGCAGCGCGTACCCGTGCTACGCCATCGCCAAGTCGTCGGTGAACGGCCTCACGCGCGGCCTGGCCAAGAGCCTGGGCGAACACCGCATCCGCGTGAACACGGTGTCGCCGGGCTGGGTGATGACCGAGCGCCAGGTGGAGAAATGGCTCACCGCGGCCGGCGAGGAGGAGATCGCGCGCAACCAGTGCCTGCCCGACAAGCTGCACGGCGACGACATCGCGCAGATGGTCCTGTTCCTGGCCGCCGACGATGGGCGCATGTGCACGGCCCAGGAGTTCAAGGTCGACGCCGGCTGGGCGTAGTCGCGGCGCCACGGGGCGCCTGCAAAGTCGTAAGACAATCGCCGAGTCACCAACGGGCTCGCGAGGGCGCACCAGATGAAGTTATTCGGCAGGAAGCGGGCCAGCGTCACGCTGGTCCGGGCCTGGTGTTCTCCTTTCGGCGAGCAAGGTCCCGCGGGCGAGCTGCTCGCGCTGGTCGACCAGGTGCTCGCCTCGACGCCGGTGAAGCCGCTGGAAGGCTCGATCAATTTCGGCTACATGCAGCCCATGTCCTCGCTGCGCCGCGCGCTGGCCAAGATGAAGCCGGTGCAGCTCGACGCGCTGGCGGTGCACGACGAGTCCGGCGAGGTCATCTGCAGCTTCGGCGCCGAAGGCGCGTCGGTGGGCGATCGCGCGCGGGCGTTCGAGATCTTCGCGTTGCTGCCGCCCGCGTCCGATGCGCTGCAGGACAAGCTGCTGAAGCTGCTGCTGGGCTACCGCCTGCACTACGGCTACGCCCGCGCGCCGGGCCCCGACTTCAGCCCGCTGACGGAGGGACGCGTCAAGCGCGGCTTCTTCGACACCGCCCTCGAGGTGGACGGCGGACGGGCCGACTGGCTGGTGCCGGAGATGGACGTGCGCGCCGGCGCCGTGCGCGGCGTCTACCCGGCCAACGTGTTCTCGGCCATCGGCCTGGTGCGCCTGGCCGGCTCCGGTCTGCGCCTGCCGCCGTCGGCGCCCTCGCTGGGCGAGATGCTGTGGCGGCCGGACCTGGTCGGGCGGTCCGAAATACGACGCGTCAATCCCACCTACCGCGATTTCATCCACTTCGACTAGGGCCTTGCCGTCATCCTGCGCGAAGTCGCAGGAGCATTTTTCGGGATGGCGGGCACTCGCTCGGCCCGGCATAGTCCGGCCCAGACAGAGGATCGAGCCGATGAGCGTGGACAACGCACCCCAGACCGCCGCGCCCTCGGCGGGCGAGAAGATGATGACGCTGGACGAGGCCGTGGCCTACGCCATCGGGCGCCACCAGGCGGGTGAGCTGGGCGCGGCCGAACGCGTCTACCAGGCCGTGCTGGAGCGCGTCCCCGACCGGGTCGACGTGCTCAACGTGCTGGGCATCCTGAAGTACGAGCGCGGCGAGTTCGGCGAGGCCTCGGCCATCATGCGCCGCCTGCTGGAGATCGACCCGTCCGCGGACGGCGTCTGGAACAACCTGGGCAACGTCCATCTCAAGCGCGGCAGGCTGGCCGACGCGGTCGAGGCGTTCAAGCGCAGCCTCGAGCTGGTGCCCACCGCCGAGGCCTGGGCCAACCTGGCCCGCGTCTACCGCCGGCTGGGCGACCTGCCCGTCAGCGAGGTTGCCTGCCACCAGGCGCTGGCGCTGTCGCCCGACCACCCCGCGGCCACCCACAACCTGGCGCTCGCGCTGCTGGGCCGGCGTCGCATCGAGGAGGGCGTGCAGGCCGCGCTGCGGGCCATGCAGCTGCTGCTGCCGGGCGAACGGCGGAGCCGGAGCTACGTGCAGTACCTGCTGGTGGCCGGCGAGCCCGCGCAGGCCGCCACGGTGCTGCGCGCCTGGCAGGCGCTGGAGCCCGACAACGCCTACATGCTGCATCACCTGGCCGCCTGCACCGGCACGGCGATGCCGCAACGCGCCAGCGACGCCTACGTGCAGAAGGAATTCGACGGCTTCGCGGCCTCCTTCGACACCAAGCTGGCGCACCTGAACTACCGCGCGCCGCAGATCGTGGCCGAGGCGATGGCCAAGGCGGTGCCGGCCGCGGCAAGCCAGTTCGACGTCCTCGACCTGGGCTGCGGCACCGGCCTGTGCGGACCGCTGCTCAAGCCGTGGGCGCGCGCCATGGTGGGCTGCGACCTCTCCGCGGGCATGTTGAAGAAGGCGGCCGACCGCTGCGTCTACGACGAGCTGTGCAAGGCCGAGCTCACGGCCTTCATGCGCGACCGGCCGGCCGCGTTCGACCTGGCCGTGTCGGCCGACACGCTCATCTACTTCGGCGAGCTGGGCGACGTGGCGCGTGCCGTGCACGTCACGCTGCGCCCGGGCGGCGTGTTCGTGTTCACGCTGGAGGCGCTGCCCGACGGCGACGCCGGCCCTGTGCGGCTGATGCCCCACGGGCGTTACGCGCACGACGGCGCGCACGCGCGCCAGGTGTTCGCCGACGCGGGACTTCA
>JACMOG010000495.1 GCA_014378125.1 Vitreoscilla sp.
ATGACCGCGCACGAGATCCCCCACTGCCAGCGCCACCGCAGCGGCGCCTTCGCCAGCCTGCCCGGTGGCCGGGCCGACAAGCCGGACGTCATCGAGACCAGCCAGCCCACCGCCGAACTGCAGGCCATGGCGCACGAGATGCGCGTCACGCGGCGCGAAGAGGCCTTCGCCGACCTGGCGGGCCTGGCCTGGACCCACGCCCACCATCCCGACCAGTTCGCGCAGGTGCTCTCCTGGTTCGACGCCGCGCGCGCCGACGAGACGCCGCGCGGCTTCCACGACACACGCCACTGGCTGGGGCTGGCGCATACGGCCGACGCCTTCTCCGGCTCGGGCTCGCCGTTCGACCAGGCCGATGCGCTGTGGCAACTGGGACTGCGGGACGACTGAGACGCGCTCAGCGCGTGGCCAGCAGCGACATCGTCGTCGCGCGCGCCAGGTTTTCCTGCTCGTAGGCGGCCGCATAGGCCGTGTTGTCCGGGGCCAGCGGTGCCGGCGCCTCCAGCGCGGCCACGTCGCCATGGAGCATCGCGGTGCATCCGCCACGCCGGTCGGCGGTCTGGACGGACTCGCACTGCGCCTCGGCCAGCGCGCGCGAGCGCTGCACCTGGTGCTGCATCGCGCCGCTGTCGACGTCCTTCTCCAGCACGGCCACGAAGGCCGTCAGCACCAGCGCCGACAGCACCAGCAACGCCGTCGCCAGCCATTGCTCGCGATTGAATTCGACGCGGCGTGCGACCGCGCGCGGCGCGAGCCGGCCCGATTGCCAGACGGTGACGGTACCCGAGGTGGTGTCCATGATGCGTGCTCCAACGGTTTTCGGCTGCGCCGCGACACGACGCGTGTCTGCGCGTTCGTGGCAAGCGCTGATCCCGCGCGACGGGCGCCGGTGCGCGGGCACGGCCGGGCAAGGTAAATTCGGGGATCAACCTCGAAAGGACCGGATGGATTCGACGATCGCGGCCGTACTGCTGCTGGACGGCATCGGCAACGGCGCGGTGTATGCGTTGCTGGGCATGGCCATCGTGCTGGTGTTCGCGGTCACCCGCGTGATCCTCATCCCCCAGGGCGAGTTCGTCGCCTACAGCGCGCTCACGCTGGCGATGCTGCAGCTCGGGCGCGTGCCGGGCACCGTGTGGCTGGCGCTGCTGCTGGCCGCGCTCGCCGCGTTGCGCGAGCTGTGGGACGGGCTGCGCACCCAGCGCGCGTGGCGACTCACCGGCCAGGAGATCGGCCGCCTGTGCGCCCTGCCCGTCGCAGCCGCGGCGGTCACGTACGTGGCGAGCGGACATGCGTGGCCGCTGGCCGCCCAGGGCGTGTTGACGCTGGCGCTGGTGACCTCCCTCGGCCCGCTGGTGTACCGCCTGGCCTACCAGCCGCTGGCCGACGCGTCCGTGCTGTTGCTGCTGATCGTGTCCGTCGGCGTGCACTTCACGCTGGTGGGCCTGGGACTCGTCTTCTTCGGCGCGGAAGGCTACCGCACGCCGCCGTTCTGGGACTCCAGCTTCAACGCCGGGCCCGTCACCATCTCCGGCCAGACCATCGTCACGCTGGTCGTGTCGGCGCTGCTGATGGCCGGGCTGTACCTGTTCTTCGCGCGCACGCTGGCCGGCAAGGCGCTGCGCGCCACGGCCATCAACCGGCTGGGCGCGCGGCTGATGGGCGTGTCCACCGAGCATGCCGGACGCAGCGCGTTCTCGATGGCCGCCTTCATCGGCGCGCTGTCGGGCCTGCTGATCGGACCCACCACCACGATGATCTACGACGGCGGCTTCCTCATCGGCCTCAAGGGCTTCGTCGCGGCCATCTTCGGCGGTCTGGCCAGCTACCCGCTGGCCGTGGCCGGCGCGCTGTTCGTGGGCCTGCTCGACTCGTTCTCGTCGTTCTGGGCCAGCGCGTACAAGGACGTGATCGTGTTCACCGCGATCATTCCGGTGCTGCTGCTGCGCTCGTTCACCGATCGCCACCATGACCAGGACGAGTGAGCTGGCTTTCATGAAAATGTCTCCTCTCAGGATCGTCGGCGCGGCCGGCATCGTGCTGCTGCTGGCGCTGCCTCTGCTGCCCGTGCCCGAGTTCTGGATCACGCAGCTCGACTACATCGGCCTGTACGCGATGGTGGTGCTGGGCCTGGTCCTGCTCACCGGCGTGGCCGGCCTCACCTCGTTCGGCCAGGCTGCCTTCGTGGGCCTGGGCGCGTACGCGAGCGCGTACGTGACCACCGCGCACGGCGCGTCGCCCTGGCTGGGCCTGGCGTGCGGCTTGGTGCTCACGCTGGTGGTGGCGCTGGTACTGGCGGGCGTCACGCTGCGGATGTCGGGCCACTACCTGCCGCTGGCCACCATCGCGTGGGGCCTGGCCATGTTCTTCCTGGTGGGCAACCTCGAGTTCCTGGGCAAGTTCGACGGGCTGCAGGGCATCCCGCCGGTGTCGGTGGGCGGCGTCGAGCTGCGCACCGGCCGCTCGTCTTATTGGCTGATCTGGATCGTGGCGCTGCTGGGCGCGTTGGCGCTTCGCCACCTGCTGGATTCCCGGCCGGGACGCGCCCTGCGCGCGCTCAAGGGCGGCACGTTGATGGCCGAGGCCATGGGCGTGGCCACGTTCCGCTACAAGGTGCTGGCCTTCGTCATCGCGGCGCTGTATGCGTCGATCTCGGGCTGGCTGTTCGCCCACTACCAGCGCTCGGTCAACCCGTCGCCGTTCGGCCTGCAGATGGGCATCGAGTACCTGTTCATGGCGGTGCTGGGCGGCGTCGGCCTGGTGGGCGGCGCGTTCGTGGGCTCGGGCGCCGTGAAGGTGGCCGAGGATCAACTGCAGACCTGGCTGCCCGCGCTGCTCGGCACCAGCGGCCCGGTGGAGCTGGTGGTGTTCGGCATGGTGCTGATCCTGGGGCTGCAGGTGACGCCCGACGGCCTGTGGGCGCTGG
>JACMOG010000496.1 GCA_014378125.1 Vitreoscilla sp.
ATCTGGCGATCCCCCGGCTCGGAGGCCGTGATGATGAGCGAGTTGGCGGCCGTTTCGATCTGCACCTGGCCGCCGGTGGACGGACGCGCCGACGCGGCCACGGGCGTGGTCGATTGCGCGGACGCGCCGCCCGCGGTGCCGGACGTGCCCGAGGGCGCGTTCGGGTTCTGGGTGACGGTGGTGCGGCCGTCGCCGGTGGCCGCTCCGCCGGTGCCGCCCGAGGGGCCGCCGCCGCCGTTGCCGGTGCTGCCGGCCGAGATCGCGGCGCGCAGCAGCTCGGCCATCTTCACGGCGTCCGAGTTCTTCAGGTACACCACCCAGATGTTGCCGGCAGGGCCGCCGCCCGACGTGGGCTGGTCGAGCTTGTCGATGATGGACAGCGCCGCGGCCATGCGCGACTGGCTGGACGCGCGCACGATCAGCGAGTTGGTGCGATTCTCCACGATCACCGAAGTGGCGCCGCTCTGGCCCTGCGCGCCCGGTACCGCGGCGCCAACGGAGCCGTCGATCAGCTTCTGCACGGTCTGCACCACGTCGGAGGCCACCGCGTTCTTCAGCGGCACCACCTGCAGCTCGGAGCCGGCCGGCTGGTCGAGCGCGGCGATGATCTTGGCCATGCGCTGCAGGTTGTCGGCGTAGTCGGTGATGACCAGCGAGTTGTTGCCCGGGCTGGCGTTGATCGTGTTGTTGGCGGTGATCAGCGGACGCAGCACGGCCACCAGGTTGTTCGGGTTCTCGTAGTTGAGCTTGAAGATCTGCGTGAGCACCACGTCGCCGCGCTGCGACGGCGAGCCCACCGACACGGCGCTGGTCTGCAGCTTCGCGTCGGCCTCGGGCACCACCTTCAGGAAGCCACCCGACTCCACCACCGTGAAGCCCAGGCCACGCAGCGCCGACAGGTAGTTGCGATAGGCCTCGCCCAGCGGCTGCGGCTTGTCGTTGTAGACGGTGATGTTGCCCTTGACGCGCGGGTCGACCAGGATGTCGCGGTTCAGCATGGCGCCGATGGCGCGCGAGACGGCATCGATGTCGGCGTTGACGAAGTTGGGCGTCACCATCTGGCTCCTGGCGCGCGAGGTGGGCACGGCGGCGTCGTCGGCGCTGGTGGTGGCGGCGGCCGGCGCGGTCTTGCGCGGCGCGGCCTGCAGGGCCGGGGTGAAGGACGAGGCGAGCAGGGCGATCGCGACGGAGGTCGCGTGCAGACGGCGGAGAGGAGAGACAGTTCGTTCCATGATCACCCGATCGAGATGGCGGACAGCGCACCGTTGCGGCGTCCGATTAAGTTCAGCAAGTTGTCCAGCGCGGCCTCGGAGCCCGGGGCGGCCTTGGCCTCGGCGCGGATGCGCACGCCCGTGGCGCCGATCAGGCCGCGGCCCTTGATCTGCAGCGCGCCGTCGATGGTGGAGATCCACACCAGCGCGCGCGTGGCGCCGTCGCCCGGCCGGATCTGCGTGCTCGCATCCGGCTGGATCAGCACGCGGTAGGTGCCCAGCGAGTCGAGCGAGGTCAATCGCGACGAGGCCTGGCGGATCTCCACCTGCGTGCTGCCCAGTGTGCTCCAGTGTCCGCCCTTGAGCGCGAACGACAGGTCGCGCGTGGACAGCGTGAGCACGCCGCCCGGATGGATGGTGTTCCACGGGAAGCCGCGGCCCTCGAGCCAGCCCATGGGCCATTGTCCCAGCGGCGTGGCGTTGGCCAGCGCGGCGGCGTCCTCGTCGGCGTTGGCCGGACGCGGCTTCGCGTCGGCGGCCTTGCCATGCTCGTCGGGCCCGATGACGTCCACCTGCCACGCGTCGAGCGTGCGACGCACGCTCACGTCCATGCCGTGCGCGAGGCAGCAGTCCTGCGTGAGGTGCAGCGCCACGCCGTTCCAGCGCGGGCGAACCTTCCATTCGAGGCGCGTGGGCAGCACCGAGGCGTCGTGGCTGCCCTGGCCGCCCGTGAGCACGGCGATGGCGCTGCCGCTCCACACGGTGCCCTCGGCCTCGGCCAGCAGGAACTGGTCGCCGGTGGCGTTGGCCACGGCGTTGGCCAGCAGGCTGGCCGGCAGCGTCGCCACGACGCCCACCAGCAGGCCGATGACGGCGCCCACGATGGCCAGCCGGCGATGCCGCTGCAGCAGGCGCACCTGGCCCTCCACCGGTGGCGGCACGAAGGCCTGGCGGGCCTTGCCCTTGGTGGGACGCAGGCGGATGACGCTCATGAGTGGGTCACGAGTTCTGGCCCAGCGCCACGACCAGCGTGCCGTTGTAGCCGTCGCCGGCGCGGGTGAGGCTGGCCTCGATCGGGCGGGCGCGGGCGCCGCCGCGCGCCTGCATCAGCCACTTGCGGATGTCCTCGCCGTTGGCGCCGTTGAGCGACAGCACGGCGCGGTCGTTCTGCACCGAGAGCTTGCCCTTGCCACCCAGCTCGTCGGTGGCGGCCTTGAGCACCTGCTCGGCTACCGACTGCGGCACCGGCGGCAGCGCGCGCAACTGCTTGGCCTCGTTGGCGATGGACTGCATCTGCAGCAGATCGGCGTCGGCCTGCGCGCGCTGCGCCGGCGCGTCGTCCAGCGTCTGCCAGGCCGGGCGCACGAACACCAGCCAGACGAACAGGAAGGCCAGCAGCAGGCCGATGACGACCACCATCTGGCGCTCGCGTGCCTCGAGCTTGGCGAAGCGGGCCTGCCACTGGTCGCGGGTATCGGTGAGGGCGCTCATCTACTTGCTCCGCGCCGACGGTTGGCGATGGCTCAGCACCAGCTTGCCGGTGCCCGACTGCACGTCGACGTTGGCGGCGCGCAGTTGCGTGGTGAATCGTTCGATCTCCTGCGGCGACCAGCCGGAGGCCGGCAACGTGAGGTGCCCGGGCTCGAACTTCAGGGTGTCGATGGGCGAGTGGCTCTGCGGCCAGGCCGACTCGGCGGCCTGCAGCAGCGTCTCGATGTCGCCGTCGCCGGGGCGGCCGGCGGCCGCGCGCAGGATGTCGATCTCCTTGCCTGCCTGCGCGGCCGGCTCGTAGATGGACTTCACGTTGGGGAAGGCCTCGGCCACCAGCGTGGTGAGCGCCGCCTTCTTCGCGGCGAGGCGGCGCGTCTCCTGGAACGCGCGGATGTTGAGGCCCACCAGCGTGATCACCACCAGCGCCACCAGCCCGATGCGCGTGACGCGCCAGGCCGGGTCGAACGCGAAGCGGACGGCCAGGTCGCGCACCAGCTTCACGCCGCGGCGTTGCGGCACCAGGTCGAACTGCAGCAGGTTCCAGCCGGAACGCGCGGCGCGCAGCGCCTGTTCCTCGTCGGTGACCGAGGCCACGGGCATGCCCACGAACTCGCTCGCGTCGAGCGCGGTCTCGGGCGTGGCCGTCCAGCGCACCACGGTGTCCTCGGGCAGCGCGGTGAGCAGCGCGCGCGAGATGGGGCTGGACAGCGGCACGCACAGCACGCCCGCGTCGTCGCGCCAGGCGAGCTGGGCGGGTTCGTCGGGGCCGCCCTCGCGGAAGGTGTGGCCGGCCACGCCCTGGTCGGGCCACCACGACGGCGTGGCGCGGTCGAGCGCCACGTTGCCGAACTCCAGCGCGTCGAGCTGCGTGCGCAGCCACGGGCGGTTGACCACCGCCACCCAGTGCTCGGCGCCGGCCTTTGCGTCGGGCGCGACCGCCAGATGCACGTCGTCCTCGTCCTCGAGCAGGCCTTCCTCCATCACGCCGGTGAGCGCGGCGCGCAGGCGTGCGGCGGGCGCCTTGGGGATGCCGATGCGCTGGAACGAGACGTCGGCCGGGCGCAGCACCGCCACCACCAGCGCCGCGCGCGGCAGCGCCGCCGGCGTGGCGCGGCCGTGCTCGGTCACGCGCTGGCCGTCCACGCTCAGCACGTAGTCGAACTCGGCGGGCGCGACGTGGCCAGCGGTCGTCGGGGCGGCGAGCCGGGGCTGGGCGGCGAGCAGGATGATCAGCGTGGACATGGATGGCGAAAGGCGAATTTACGGCCTGCCCGTGAAGGCAGGGGCGCGGCCGCTCGGCAGCACCGCGGGGGCAAAGCGGGCTATTGTGGCCTGTGACCGTGAACGTTCCGGCGACTTTGTGTCACACGGTGCTGCGGGAAAACGCTCACGCCGGGCGTCGGGGCATGGGACGACCTCCCGTGATCGCGGTATCTGCGGGCCGGCCCTCACGTGGCGTCGGGCGGAATGCGCTCGCGGCGCAGCACCTGGATGGGCGCGAACTGATCCTTGCGGTAGACCACCGAGCGTTCGCGGACGACGTGTTGTTCGAGGCGCAGTTGGCCGTAGATCTCGAAGTGCTGGGACTTGAAGGCGGCCTGGAGGGGCGGGTCGCCATCGGGGATCTTGGGGCCGACGGCTCCGACACCATACGAAGTCCACGCCGCGGCCAGGCTGATGAAAGGATGGGTCTGGCGCGAGAGGATCATCTGCTGGGCCTGGGCCCGCGTGAGGCCCGGCACCGCGGCCATCAGCACCTCCGCCGGCGCGGTGTTCAGGTTGATGTTCGTGATCGCGGGCACCTCGCCGTTGGCCGGCGGCAGCAACTGCACGAAGGGTTGCAACTGCTTCAGCACCTTGGGGTCGATGCCGTACCAGGCGAGGTCTTCCAGCTGAACGGGCATCAGCACGCTGTCGCCGGCCTGGCCGCCGCTGCTCGCCGCCTGCTGCGCGTCCCAACTGTTGCGCAGCCCCGAGCCGAGCGTGGTGGCGATGTCCGGCGCGATTCCGATGGCCGTGCAGAGGATCTTGAACCGGTTGATCTCGTCGAACTTGGCGTTGACTGCACCTCCGGCAGGTACCGCAGCAGGCACGACGAGGTTGTACAGGTTGTACTTGCTCTCGGCATCCGAGATCTGTCCCGACAGGTAGGCCTCGGGCCCGCCCTCCGCGTCGTGGTTGCCGTCGGCAGACAGGAAGCTCGACAGCTTGGTCTCCGCCAGCGGCGTGGCCCAGGGCTGGCCCAGGTCATCGTCCTGGTAGTTGTTGCGGATGGACGACTTGAGGATGAGGTTGCCCCAGTCGAGCGACGCGTTGAGCAACCACTCGGCCTGCGCGCGCGCGCGCTCCGCCGCCTCCACCTCGATGCCGCGCCACTGCAGCCACACCATGCTCGCGGCCAGCGTGGCCACCAGCGTCATGATCAGCAGCGCCAGCAGGAGGGCGGCGCCGGCCTGCCGGCCGCGACGGCGCAGGGGCTTCACCATCGCGGCAGCTCCCGTTCGCGGGTGGGCTCGCCGTCGGCCACCTTCAGCGAGATGCGGATGCCGCTGGGCTGGATGGCCTGCACCTTCGTGCCGGGCGGCGTGTTCGGCGCCTGCGCCTGCGCGCCCTGCGTGGATTGCACGTTGTTCCAGCTGCAACCCGTGGTGGCCAGGTTCGCGGGGTTGCACAGGTAGACCTGGAACGAGTCGACGTTGTCGAGCACGCTGACGGCGTTGCCGCTGATCGAGTCCCATTGCTGGCTCTTCATCCACGCGTCGGTGAGCTCGGACATGTGGGTGAACGAGCCGCTGGCCCAACGCTGCCAGCCCCGGTCCTGCAGCGTCCAGAGCACCAGTTGCACGCCATCATTGGTGCGGCGCGCCACGCGCAGGGTGGCCCCGTCGAACATGATGGCCTGCGGCAGCACCTTGCTGTCGATGATCTGCGAGACGTCGTACTCGAACTGCGACATGCCCGTGTTGAGCTTGAGGGTGCGGTCGGTGGAGGCCTGCGCCGCGTCCTTGGCGCGCACCACGGCCTCGATGCCGCGGAAGGCCATGGCTGCCAGGATGGCCATGATCACCAGGGCGACCATCACCTCGATGAGCGTGAAGCCCGCCATCCTGGATGCGCGCTTGGCCATCAGTGCCCCATTACCGTGGAGATGGTGAGCAGCTCGCGGTCGTCGTCGTTGGCGACGATGGCGTCCACGCGGCGGAAGCTGGGGTTGGGCGTGGGCTGGACCTTGATGGTGCCCTTGAAGTTGCGGCTCAGCTGCACGCAGGTGAACGGCGTCTTGCCCACCGCCGGCAACTGGCCGGACAGGCGCAGCTCGGTGAGCTGGTTGTCGGCGCACCACTGGGCCAGCACCACGTCGGACAGCCGCTGCGAGGTGTCCACCACCGAGCTGGCGGCGCGCGAGCCCGCGGCCAGCGAGATGGCCACGATGGCCAGCGCGACCATCACCTCGATCAGCGTGAAGCCTTGCGTGCGCGCCTTCATTTGGCGGCCACCGCGGCGGCGGACGTGTCGATCTCGAACGGCGACAGGCCGTCGGTGCCCACGGCCAGCTCGCGCTCGCCCAGGTGCAGCACCACGCGCTGCGCGGGCAGCAGCGGCTCGGGGCCCAGGCGCAACTGCGGCTGGCCCACGATGGTGGCGGTGGTGTCGGAATCGAGCCAGCGCGTCGGAAGCTCCTTGGCGGCCAGCGCGGGCAGGCGGGTGAACTGGAAGCCGCCGGTGGCGAGCGGCTGCCAGCGCACCTCGGTGCCGACGATGCGCGATTGGGTGCGGGCGGTCTCGAGCAGCGCCGACAGGCGGGCGCCTTCCTCCTCGAGCTTGCTTTGCGACCGGTCGCGCAGCACCACGGCGACCGCACCCGAGGCGACGGCCACGATCACCACGACGACCATCAGCTCCAGCAAGGTGAAGCCGGCCGCCGAGGCGCGGCGCCTACTCCCAGGAGCCGATGTCCGCGTCGTCACCTTCACCGCCAGGTTGGCCGTCGGCTCCATAGCTGAACACATCGACTTCTCCGTGCACGCCCGGGTTGGCGTACTGATAAGGGTGGTGCCACGGATCTTCGGGCAGCTTGTCGAGGTAACTCTTCCAGTTGCTCGGAATGGTGCCGGTGGTGGGCTTGGCCGCCAGCGCCTGCAGGCCCTGGTCGGTGCTGGGATAACGGCCATTGTCCAGCTTGTAGATCTTGAGCTGGTTCATGAGCGTGCTGAGGTCCGCCTTGGCCGCCGTGACCTTGGCCTCGCCCACGCGGCGCAGCACGTTCGGCGCGATCAGCACGGCCAGCACGCCGATGATGACGATCACGACCATCAGCTCGAGCAGCGTGAAGCCGCGCGTGGCGCGTCGTGCGATGAGGGCTTGATTCATGAAAGGATTCCAATAGGCCAGTAGCCACCAAGTCTTGAATCATAATCGCCGCATGAGTTCCCGCTGGACTGGCTTTTTCATCTGGGCCCTGGTGGCGGCAAGCGCCGCCTTCTGGAGCCTGAAGATCTTCGCCGCCACGCGGCCTGTGCCCCCCGGTGCACAGGCCCCGCAGGCGATCGCGGCCAATGGGCCCATGGAACGCCTGTTCGGCGCCGTCCTGGTGGCCACCGCGGCCACGCCGGCGGTGCATCCCGACAGCGAACGCTTCCAACTGGTGGGCGTCATCGCCCCGCCCAATGGTGCGGCCGGCGGCGGCTTCGCCGTCGTGATGATCGACGGCCAGCCGGCGCGCACCTGGCGCGTGGGCTCGGTGCTCGATGGAAACAATTCTTTGCTGGCGGTCAGCAAGCGTGGCGCCGAATTCGGCCCGCGGGGCGGTCCGGCGGCGTTCTCGCTGCAACTGCCCGAGCCCGCCGCCGCCGAGACCGGCACGCTGCAGCCCGCGACGTCGCTGCCCGACGCGTCGCAGAACCAGCAGCAACAGGCCCAGCAGGCGCTGCAGGCCCAGTTGGCGGCGCAGCAGGCGCCCGGCGGCCCGCAAAGTTTCCAGCCGCAGATGCCCGGCCAGCCCAACGCCGCGCCCGCCCACCCGCGCCTGCCCGGCCGTGGCGGCTACAACAACGGCATGGCCCCGCCGCGCGGCGGCGCCGTGCCCGAGACCACCGAAGCGGCGCCGCTGCCGC
>JACMOG010000497.1 GCA_014378125.1 Vitreoscilla sp.
CCCTCTACGCGGAGGCCCGGGAGGGGTCGGCACAGAAGGGGTCTGGCATCTCCCGCGTCCCCGCGGGCAATGCCTGACCCCGATCCCCGGAGCAGCTCGCGATCGGGGTCAGGCATCTCCGCCGAGTACGGCGGAGATGCCAGACCCCTAGCCCCTCTCGCGCCGCAGTTGCACCACCTGCGTGGTCACCATGTGCGACATCACCGACGCCACCTCGGTGGCGTCGAGCGTGGCGTCGTCCACCAGCAGTTCCTGCGCCGAGTACATCACCTCGATGGCCAGGCGCGACACGAGGCGAACGCGGGCCTGCGGCACCGCCGGCCACGCCACGGCGAACGCGGCCACCAGCAGACCGGTGACGTGCTCGTGCGATTGGATGCGCACCGGCGCCAGCGACGGCACCGCGCGCAGCGCCCGCGTGATCCATTCGCCGGCGATCGCCTTGCGCGTCACCTCCAGCGTGTCCAGGAACAGCTGGCGGATGCGCTGCTCGAACCGGGCCGCGGGCAGCTTCATGGTGGCCGGCGCGGCCCACTGCACCAGCAGCTCGTTCTGGCTCATCATCAGCCGCACGCCCAGCTCGGCCAGCACCGCGTACTTGTTCGGGTAGTAGCGGTAGAGGGCCGGCGGCGACAGGCCGGCGCGCTCGCAGATCAGGTTGGTCGACAGCCGCTCGATGCCCACCTCGCCCAGCAGGTTGGCGGCCGCATCCAGGATGCGCTCGCAAGTTTCCAGGGCCCGCGTTTGAGTGGGCGCTCGCTTCCGATCTAGTTCCACGCCGATGGACACGGGTGGCGGCGCGGCGGCGGAGACGTTGGATTTGGGCGGCATGGGTCGGGTGGGGGTGGCTCGGGGGGGAGTGTATCCACGGTACAGGCAAGACCGGACATCGCAATACAGTAGCCATGACTATGGTGTTCCTCTATCCATTTGCGCGATACAGGGAAAGCACCAAAGTCAATAACGGTAGCTGTTGCTATCTTTTTAGCTGTCGCATTCGCCCTTCCGACGCGCCGCCAGCGAGGACTCCATGCACCCGAATCGCCTGCCCCAATCCAAGCCCGTCCTCCTTCTTGCCGCCACGGCGTTCACCGCGCTCGTGGCGCTGGCCGGTTGCACCCGGTCCGCCACGGATCCCAACGTTCGCGTGGGCGACCTGCCGGTGGACACGGCCTTCGCCAAGAACCTGCAGGAGCAGTTGCTGGACGCGAAGCCGGGCTCGGTGATCACGATCCCGGCGGGGCATTACCACCTCGACCGCGGCCTGTCGCTGCGCGTGAACGGCGTCACCCTCCGCGGCGCCGGCATGGAGCAGACCATCCTGTCGTTCCGCGACCAGGTGGCCGGCCCCGAGGGCCTGCTGGCGCAGGCGAGCGACTTCACCATCGAGGGCCTCACCATCGAGGACACGAAGGGCGACGCGCTCAAGATCAACAGCGGCGAGAACATCGTCATCCGCGGCGTGCGCGTGCGCTGGACGGACGGCCCCAAGACCACCAACGGCGCTTACGGCCTGTACCCGGTCAAGACCAGGAACGTGCTGATCGAGAACTCGCAGTCGTTCGGCGCGGCCGACGCCGGCATCTACGTGGGCCAGTCGAGGAACGTGGTCGTGCGCGGCTGCCGCGCCGAGCAGAACGTGGCCGGCATCGAGATCGAGAACACCATCGACGCCGACGTGCACGACAACGTGGCCACCGGCAACACCGGCGGCATCCTCGTGTTCAACATGCCCAACCTCTCGCAGCCGGGCCACAGCACGCGCGTGTTCCACAACAAGGTGGACGCCAACAACCTGGGCAACTTCGGCGCCAAGGGCACGGCCGTCTCCAGCGTGCCGGCCGGCTCCGGCGTGGTGGTGAACTCGAACTCGCTGGTGGAGATCTTCGACAACGACATCACCAACAACGTGACCGCCAACGTCATCATCTCGAGCTACTTCTCCACCGGTTACTTCAACACCAAGGGCGTTCAACCCAACTACGACCCGTACCCGCGCGGCATCGACGTGCACGACAACCGGTTCGTGGGCGGCGGCGACTCGCCCGACGGCATGGACCTGAAGGTGCTCAAGACGGCCATGTTCGGCCTCAACGGCCGCTTTCCCGACGTGCTGTGGGACGGCTACGCCGACGCCGCGCGCGCCAACGTGCCCGAGGAACGGATCTGCGTCGACGCTACCGCGTCGGGCGTGCTCAACGCCGACGGCCCCGACAAGTACAAGAACCCGCACCTGATCAGCGACGCCGTGCGCTGCAAGCTCGCGCCGCTTCCGCCGGCCACGGCCACCGGCGTCGCCGGCGCGCCGCCTTCGGCCAGCCCCTCCGCGTCGCCCGCCTCCGTCTGATCCGTTCGTCCCATGCGCCTGAATTTCCTGCTGGTCCCGGCCCTGTGCCTGCTCGCCGTCCTGGCGAGCTGCAGCCGCGCGCCGGCCCCCGTCAACTTCGTCGCCCAGGGCAGGCCGGAGCACCTGTCCGACTGGCACGTGCTCAACGTGGCCGGCGGCCGGCTCACGCCCAACGCGGGCGTGCTGCCCTACGACCTCGTCACGCCGCTGTTCTCCGACTACGCGCACAAGCTGCGCACCGTGTGGATGCCGGCCGGCGTGGCGGCCATCTACACGGCCGACAAGTCGTTCGAGTTCCCGGTCGGCACGGTGCTCACCAAGACGTTCTACTACCCGCGCGCCAACGGAGGGCCCGATGCCATCCTCGAGACCTACGACTCGGAGCCGGGCGCGCCCGCCGCCGGCCTGGATCTTTCGCGCGTGCACCTGGTCGAGACCCGCGTCCTCGTGCGCCGCGCCGACGGCTGGGCGGTGCTGCCCTACGTGTGGAACGCCGACCAGAGCGAGGCCCGGCTCGAACGCACGGGCGACGAGAAGGCCCTCGAGCTGGTGGATGCGCACGGCCACGGGCAGAAGTTCACCTACGTCGTGCCCAACGAGAACCAGTGCGCCTCGTGCCACGTCACCAACCTGAAGAGCGGCGAGTTCACGCCCCTGGGCCCCAAGGCGCGCAACCTCAACCGCCCGCTGGCCTACGTCGACGGCACCGAGAACCAGATCGCGCGCTGGGTGAAGGCCGGCTTCCTCACGGGCGTGCCGGCCGGCGAGCTGCCGCGCGCCGCCGACTGGCGCGACACGCAGCAACCCCTGGCCGAGCGCGCGCGCACCTACCTCGACGTGAACTGCGCCCACTGCCACCAGGCCGGTGGCACGGCCAGCAACACCTCGCTGCGGCTCGACGCGCTGGGGCCCGCCGATTGGTCGCTGGGGCTGTGCAAGCCGTCGGTGGCCGCGGGCAAGGGCACGGGCGACCGCATCCACGGCATCGTTCCGGGCAAGCCGGACGACTCCATCCTGCCCTTCCGGCTCGCGAGCACGGAAGGCGGCGTGATGATGCCCGAGTTGGGCCGCGGCACGGTGCACCAGGAGGGCGTGCAGCTGATCCGCGACTGGATCGCCGCCATGCCCGGCCATTGCCAGACCGATGACGTTCAAAAGAAGGACTGACATGCAACGACTTCCCGCCCGCCGTCCGACCTCGGTCGCCCTTGCCATCGCCGCCCTGGCCGCCACCCTCGCGGGCGCGGGCACCGGCGCGCATGCCCAGGCGGCCGCGTCCGCGCCCGCCGCCGCCGCCTCGGCGCCGGCCGACAAGCCGCAGGTCGTCACCGTCACCGCGCAGGGCCGCAAGCAGGAAGTCCAGAAGGTGCCGATCGCCATCCAGCTGATCGGGCCGCAGGA
>JACMOG010000498.1 GCA_014378125.1 Vitreoscilla sp.
CGTCACGCTGACGCAAGGTTGTGTCGAAATCAATATGAACTTATAAGTTTTACTTGGCGTATGACCTTCAGCGAGGTCAGACCTTCATCGCAATCGTGCCCGCCGCGACCTCGCCGGCCGGGCACGAAGATGGAGAACAAAATGCTCAAGCATAAACTCCGGGCGTGCCTGCTTGCGTTCGGCCTGCTGGCAATGGCCTTCGGACCGGTGCAGGCCCAGACAGCAAGCCCGGGCGCCCCAGCCCAGATGCAGAACGCCCAGCGCACGGCGTCCGCTGCCGATCAACTCAAGGCGGCCGGCGCCACGATGGTCCCGCGCCTGCCGCTGCCGAAGCAACTGGCTTCCGTGAAGGGCGGCGCCTTCGTCTGCGGCGAGACGTCCTGCGCCTGCAGAGGTCCGAAAGATTGTATGGCGCTGTTCGATCTCAAAGCCTGCGCGCCTAACACCACGAAATGCACGCAACCTGCCAGCCAAGATCCGTACTGCAGGTGCGACCGGAAATAACGATCTGCATGGCGTGTGCGGTGATCGTCTCGGCACACGCCCTGCGGACGGCGACCTCGCCGGCTTTCGGTGGCGGGGTGATTGAAATCGTTGCGACATCAATCTTTACGGCGGACCGGTGCCTGCCTCCGATCCGTCGTGATTGATCCCTGAATCAGCCTCAAACTTCCCGCATCAACCGGGTGGGGAAGAGGCCATCCATGATCAAGAAGTACATTTCCAAGTTTACGATCGACATTTTACCGTCGATCATCGCGACCATCGTGGGCGCGTATATTGTCACGCACTACATCAATCCGAAGAACGACACCGACAAGCCGGCCGCTTCCGTGGCCTCGACGCCGGATGCGGCGATCGACAGCAAGGCCGCCGTCGCCAGCCCGGCCGAGAAGTCCGCCGACATCGTGGGCGCGCCCGCCGTCCCGGCTGGCAAGCCCAGGGTCGAGAAGGCCAGTATCGACAAATCCGAGAAAGACAGCGTCAGTGCGCCAAATCCGGGCCGGCATCAGCCGGTGATCCGGGAGAAGCCGGTCGCCAAGGCGACGCCGGCCGTCGTGACGCCCCCGGTGGCTACGGTCAGCATCGCACCGGCCGCCTCGCCGACGCCGGAGGAGCGCCGCGACGCCAATGAGCTGGCACGCGCCGCGATCGAGCGGTTGCGCACCACCAGGGAGGCCCAGCCGGTCGTGCAGGAGGCGGCCAAGCCGACCGAATCGCCGCCTGTCCAGCAGGCCGCGCGCAGCGTGGTGCCTCCGCCGTCGCTCCAGCAACTTCCGCCTCCAATCAACGTCTCGACGCCGCCGATCGAAACCTACGGCTCCGCGCCGTCAAGGCCGCCTTACGCGGCCGAGCGCGGCGTGGACCCCCGCGGTCCCGTGCCGCCCGGTGATATCCCGTCACCGCCGCCGCTGGATCTGCAGGCCGATTCGGGCAGGTCAAATCGAGGGGAACGCACCAATGTCGCCGAAGACGTGCTGTCCGCCGCGAAGTCGGTGTTTCACTCGGTGATTCCCAAGCAGTTCGACCGGTGACGCGGAGCCGGGTCAGCCCGGCCGGCCGGTAACGCGCGCCAGGCCGTTGCGGGCAGTGGTGTCCTTCGGGCGCAGCAGCAGGGCCCGGCTGTAAGAGTCGGCGGCCTTGTCATTATCGCCCAACCTCTCATAGGCGGTGCCACGGGCGATCCAGAGCGGCCCGTTCTGCGGCCATGCCTGTACGGCTTCGTCGAGATCCACCGCGGCTTCTTTGGCCTTGCCGAGCGCGAGGTAGCTGGTGGCGCGGCCGAGCAGGGGATCGGCCTGCTGCGGGGTCAGGCCGTTGGCCGAGGTGAAATCCGCGATCGCCAGCTCATGCTGCGTTTCGGCCTGGTAGAGCAGGCCGCGATGATAGAACGCTTTCGCGTTGTGCGGATCGAGATCGAGCGCTTCGTTGAATTCGGCGAGGGCTTCCTTGACCTTGCCGGCCTGCGCCAGGGTCTGGGCAAGCGCGGCGTGGATTTGGGATTCCCGGGGATTGGTGCCCGCGGCGGCCGTCTCTGTTGCGACGGGCTGCGTGGTCTGGGGCATTGCGTCCTTGCCGGCGCCCGGCGTCAGCGATCCCAGATCGAACGAACAGGCAGCGCAGCCCAAGCCGGTCGCGAGCACGGCGGCCAGCGTCAGAGAACGGCGCAGGATCGGTTCGCCAACCGGTAATGCCATGGATGCCAAATCTCGCGCGCCGATCTGCCCGTATTGGTAGCCCGGCACGCGAAAGATTGCACCCGGTCAAAAAAATAACGCGGGCTCAGGACCCGCGTTATTCAATTCAGAAGGTGCGCGATAGTTCAGCGCGGCGTGCGCGGGGCACCGGCACCGGCGCCAGCAGCGCCCGGACGGCCACCACGGTCGCCACCGGGACCAGCACCGAACACCGGCTTCGGCTTCATCGGCAGCAGACCTTCGCGCTGCAGCTTCTTGCGGGCCAGCTTGCGCGCACGGCGCACGGCTTCGGCCTTCTCGCGGGCCTTCTTCTCAGACGGCTTCTCGTAATGACCGCGGAGCTTCATCTCGCGGAAAATACCCTCACGCTGCATCTTCTTCTTGAGCGCCTTGAGAGCCTGATCGAC
>JACMOG010000499.1 GCA_014378125.1 Vitreoscilla sp.
AGATGGTGGACTCGCGCTCCGGCGCGGGCGCCTGGACGCGCTGCCTGGTGTCGCTCAAGCCGCTGCTGCTGATCACAACCGCTGGCCTCTGCGCGGGCGGTGTCCTGCTTCAGAGCTGCGCCACCGAAGGGGCCGCGTTCCCGTTCATCTCGGTCTTCATGGCATCGGGCGGCATCGGCTTCCTGCTGCTCCACGTCGTGTTGCGCCTGCGCAAGATGGCCGGCGTCTGACCGGCCTCAGGCCGCGTGCACCACCACCATCAGGGCGCGCACGACGGTCGTGCCCGGATTCACGATCGAGTGCGGCACGTCCACCACGTAGCGCGCCGTCTCGTTGGCCTGCAGCGTCGACAGGTCGGCGCCTGAACGAACCTCCAGCGAGCCTTCGCCCAGCACGGTGAGGTGCTCGCGAGAGCCGGGCTCGTGCGCCTCGGATTCCAGTCGGCCGCCCGGCTGCACCGTCAGCTCGTACCACTCGAACTGCCCGGCAAGCTCGATGGGCCCCAGGATGCGCAGCTCGCACTTCCCATCGGGGCTGCGCAGCGACGGCGTGGCGTGGCCCGGCACCGTGGTGATGGCGGGCAGGGCGGGTCGCTCGCCGTCCAGCAACTGGCCCAGCGGCACGCCCAGCGCGTTGGCCAGGCGCCAGACGACGGCCACCGTCGGGTTGGCCTGGTTGCGCTCGATCTGCGACAGCATCGACTTCGACACCCCCGCCAGGCGCGACAGCTCGTCCAGCGACAGCGCGCGCAATTGGCGTAACTCCGCCAGGGTATTGCCCACGCGCGGCGGCTCGACGGACGGGTTGCGGGTCATGATGGTTTGCCTGACTCTTTCGGAAGTGGACGGCTTGACGAATGCGCCGGTGTTCGTGATACTGCACATCTGTTCGATATATCGAACAAAGTAAATTGCATTGAACAAGATTGTGCCTGAAGGACAAGACTCATGACCAGCGTCGCCGCATTCAACCAACACATCCAGGCCGAGCTCGACGGGATCCGCGCCGCGGGCCTGTTCAAGAGCGAGCGCATCATCGCCACGCCGCAGGGCGCCCTGGTCAAGCTGGCCGACGGCCGCGAGCTGATCAACCTGTGCGCCAACAACTACCTGGGCCTGTCGTCGCACCCGAAGGTGATCGAGGCGGCGCACGAGGCGCTGCGCACCCACGGCTACGGCATGAGCTCGGTGCGCTTCATCTGCGGCACGCAGGACATCCACAAGGAACTCGAACAGCGCCTGGCGCGCTTCCTGGGCACCGAGGACACCATCCTCTACGCCGCGGCCTTCGACGCCAACGGCGGCCTGTTCGAGCCGCTGCTGGGCGAGGACGACGCCATCATCAGCGACGCGCTCAACCACGCGTCCATCATCGACGGCATCCGCCTGTGCAAGGCCAAGCGCTTCCGCTACGCGCACAACGACATGGCCGACCTCGAGGCGCAACTGAAGGCCGCCGATGCCGCCGGCGCGCGCTTCAAGCTGGTGTTCACCGACGGGGCGTTCTCGATGGACGGCACCATCGCCCAGCTCGACAAGATCCGCGCGTTGTGCGACCAGTACGGCGCGCTGCTGGGCGTCGACGAGTGCCACGCCACCGGGTTCCTGGGCGCGCGCGGCCGCGGCACGCACGAGCACCGCGGCGTGTTCGGCAAGATCGACATCATCACCGGCACGCTGGGCAAGGCCCTCGGCGGCGCGTCGGGCGGCTTCACCACCGGCAAGAAGGAAGTGATCGAGCTGCTGCGCCAGCGCTCGCGTCCCTACCTGTTCTCCAACACCGTGATGCCGGCCATCGTGGGCGCCTCGCTGACCGTGCTCGACATCCTCGAAGGCAGCACCGAGCTGCGCGACAAGCTGGCCGACAACACCGCATGGTTTCGCCAGGCCATCACGGCCGCGGGCTTCGAGATCAAGCCCGGCGAGCACCCCATCGTGCCCCTCATGATCGGCGACGCCGTCAAGGCGCAGCAGCTGTCGCAGCGCATCCTCGAGCTGGGGCTCTACGCGGTGGGCTTCTTCTTCCCGGTGGTCCCGAAGGGACAGGCGCGCATCCGCGTGCAGATGTCGGCAGTGCACGATCGCCATCATCTCGAGAAGGCTGTCGAGTCCTTCACGCAGGCCGGCAAGGAGCTGGGCCTGGTCGGAGCGCAAGCATGAGCGACAAAGCCAAGGGCGCGCGCATCCTCATCATCGGCGCCAACGGCCAGATCGGCTCCGAGCTGGCCGGCGCGCTGAGCAAGCGCCCGGGCGTGGCCCAGGTCGTCACCAGCGACGTGGCGCCGGCCGGCCGCAACCCGGGCCTGCCGCACGAGCAGCTCGACGTGACCGACGCGTCCGGCCTCACGGCCGTCGTCGAGCGCCACCAGATCACGCAGATCTACCTGCTGGCCGCCGCACTGTCTGCCAACGGCGAGAAGCATCCGCAGTGGGCCTGGAACCTCAACATGACGGG
>JACMOG010000500.1 GCA_014378125.1 Vitreoscilla sp.
CGCCGCCAGCAGTGCGGCGATCTCGCCGGCCTGCGGCGCCAGCACCTGCGTGCCGCGATGCGACTCGTTCTCGGCCTGCGCCTGCGCGAGCGCCTGCACCTCGCGGCGCATCTGCGAGCTTTCGCGACGGGCCTGCAGGGGCAGCGACGCGCGGTCGGCGCGCAACGTGGCCAGTTCGGCCTGCGCGGCGCCGCGGGCGCGCTCCATCTCGGGCAGCCGGGCCTGCTGGTCCAGCAGCTCGGTCTGCTTCTCGGCCGCCTCCACCGGCGACACCGCGCCGCTGCGCACGAGCTCGGGATAGCGGCCGGCCACGTCGCGCACCAGCTGCACCCGCTCGCGCTGCAACGCGATCTCGCGCTCCTGCTGCGACACCCCGGCCGCGACGGCGCTCACGCGGGCATCCAGCGACGCCGCCTGCTGATGCACCTGCAGGCCCTGCTGCAGAAGCTCGTCGCCGAGGCTGCCCTGGCGCAGCGCCAACGACCGCGCCACCGCCTCCTGCGTGGGGCCGGTGGCGCTGGACTGCTCCGACGACAGCGCCACCACGGCCTGCCCCGCGCTGACGTGCGCGCCCTGCGCCACCGGCGTGGCCGACACGACGCCGGCCTGCGGCGCCACCAGCCGAAGCACCCCGCCCGCGGGCATCAGCACGCCGCCCACCGACTCCTTGCGCGCGAAGCCCTGCGTCACCGCGAATGCGACCAGGGCCAGCACCAGCAGCACGAAGAACACGGCGACGGCGGTCTGCCACGGGCTGCGCGTCAACACGATCGCCCCGTGGAATCTCTGACGCTGGTGATCGACGGCCTGGCGGCGGAACAGCTCGGTCATGGGGGTGGGTGGGAGGCGGCGCGACCGCGAAGGGTAGCGCAGAAAGCAGGCGCGTCCGGCCACGTCCTGCGATGCCGCGTGGTCATCGGCCCGATGCACATTCGGCATCCGGCGCGGCGCCCCGCCCGGCTACAGTTGAATTCCATCGACACCCCTGTGCTCCGGAGCCCCGAATGAAGCTGCTGATCGGCAACAAGAACTATTCCTCCTGGTCGATGCGTCCGTGGGTGCTGCTCACCCAGTTCGACATCCCGTTCGAGGAGGTGATGGCCCGCTTCGACAGCTTCGAGGGCGACTCCACCTTCAAGGCGACGGTGCGGGCCCTGTCGCCCGCCGGCAAGGTGCCCATCCTCGTGGAGGACGACGGCTTCTCGGTGTGGGACACCCTGGCGATCGCCGAGTACCTGGCCGAGAAGTTTCCCGCCAAGGCCTTGTGGCCGCGCGACGCCAGGCACCGCGCCCGCGCCCGCAGCGTGTGCTCCGAGATGCACAGCGGCTTCGGCGCGCTGCGCAATGCGTTCCCCATGAACATCGAGGCGTCGCTGCCCGAGGTGGGCGCGCGGGTGCTGGGCGAGGTCGCCGCGGCGCGCGCCGACCTGGCCCGCATGATCGTGCTGTGGCAGCAGGCGCTGGCCGAGTCGGGCGGGCCCTGGCTGTTCGGCGAGTACTCCATCGCCGACGCGTTCTTCGCGCCGGTGGTGATGCGCATGCGCGCCTACGGCCTGCCGGTGCCGGCCGACGTGGCCGCGTACAACGAGCGCGCGGCGGCCGCCAAGGGCACGGCCGCGTGGATCCGCGACGCGCTGGCGGAGAAGGACTTCGTGCCGTTCGACGAGCCGTACCGCACGTCCCGCACCTAGTCACTCGTTGCAAATGAACTAAATTTGTGATGCAATTGAACATCCCTGCAGGAGATGTTCATGTCCGACGCCGCCCAGTCATCAGCGCTTCAAGACCTCTGGTCGATTCTCTCCAGCACGACGGATGGCGGCGAGCCGCCTGCAAAGGGCTCTGCCAGGCGCGCCGCCCCGAAGGCTCCGCCGGATCCCAAGCCGCTCTCGCCCGGCCAGGCCTATGCCATCGTGAAAAAGGGCATCTCGAGCCGCAGCCTGGCCCCGCTGGGCGAGTATCTGGGTCTGGGCAAAGGCGCCGTCGCGATCTATCTCGATCTCGACCGCGCAACGGCACTGCGCAAAGTGGCCAAGAATGAAAACCTGCCCACTCATGCAGCCGAAAGCATGCTTCGCCTCCTCGAACTGGACGACCTCGCCAAGGGCACTTTCGAGTCGCCCGAGGAGGCCGCAGGTTGGCTGCGCAGGCCTCATCCCATGCTGGATGGCGAGTCGCCGCTGGAGTGTGCCAAATCCGGCTACGGTGCTCAACGCGTCAAGGACATCCTGGTGGCCATCAAGTACGGCGGCGTCGTTTGACCTCGGTCTACAGGATCGGGTACTGCCGGACCCCGCCCCCCGATTCGAAAGCCTTGCTGGCGAGCCTGGGGTTCGGCTCCACGCTGGGCAACGGTCGCTGGCATACCCAAGGGCCCGCGCAGGTCGTGTACTGCGGCTCCAGCCGGGCCTTGTGTCAGCTGGAAAGGCGTGTGCACGCCAACGGCGCCAATCCCAAGGACCAGGCGCTGATGGAACTCGTGATCCCGGACTCGGCGCCGCTTGCAGATGTGGGCAGCCTGGGTCTGCCGAGCAATTGGCGAGATGACGACTCGGCGACGCAGGCGATCGGCGACGACTGGATCGCGTCCGTGGCCGGGCTGGGCCTGTGGGTGCCGTCCTGTGTCGAGCCGAGGGAGAAGAACCTGCTGTTGAACCCGGCTCATCCCTCGTACGGCTCGATCGTGCTGAACATCGAGAGTCATCCGTTCAGATTCGATCCGCGGCTGTTCGGGGCTTGAACCGCCTTGGGTATATTGGACAAACATGTCCGATACCCGCTTCCCCGCGCTCGCGCCCCTCGTTCTCGCCACCCTTGCGCTGCTGTCCGGCATCTCGGCCCATTCGCAGACCGAAGCCGAGGCGGCCACGGCACCTGTTCCCGCCGCGTCGCCCGTCGAGAAGGCCGTCACGGCCGCGATCGCCACCCCGGCCCCCGAGGCGGCCGCGCTCCCCCCGGGCACCCCGGCCGACGCCCCCACCGGCAACGCCACCAACGCCCGCGACGACGTCATCCGCGACGCCCGCGACGCGTTCCAGCGCCGCGACCGGGCGCGCCTGGCGCTGCTGCGGGCCACGGCGGTCACCAACCGCCTGCCGCTGGCGCCCTGGGTGGACTACTGGGAGCTCGCCAACCGGCTGTCCGAGGTGAGTTCCGACGAGGTCGAGCAGTTCTACCTGCGCTGGCCCGGCAGCTACGTGGAAGACCGGCTGCGCAACGACTGGCTGCTGGAGGTGGGCCACCGCCACGACTGGGACGCGTTCAAGCGCGACTACCCGCGCTTTCGCATGAACGACGACCGCAGCGTCACCTGCTACGCGACGCTCATCGACCACCTGGCCGGCAAGGAGGTGCACGACGCGGCGCTGGCGGCCTGGCTGGCGATGAAGGACATCGACAGCGGCTGCCAGCTCATGGCGCAGACGCTCTACGACGACAAGGTATTCAGCGACGCCGACGTGTGGCGCCGCATGCGCCAGGCGGCCGACCTTCCCGCCAAGCCGGCGGAGCGCGCGCTGCGCGGCGCGGCCCAGATCCTGGGCAAGCCGGCCGTCAAGGAGGTGGGCTCGCTGCTGGACAACCCGGCGCGCTTCATCACGCGCAAGGCCGACATCGACACCGCGCGGCGCGGCGACATGATCACGGTCGCGCTCGCGCGCATGGGCGCGAGCGACCCCGCCGCGGCCGCGCTGCAACTGCAGGACCGCTGGCAGTCCAGCCTCGGCGCCGACAACGCGGCCTGGGCCTGGGCCATGCTCGCCAGGCACGCCGCGCAGGCACTGATGCCCGAGGCCGTCGACTGGGCCGACCGCGCCTGGGCCGCCCGCAAGCCGGCACGCAAGGGCGAGACGCTGCCGCCGCCCGACTGGGGCGACGACGTGCTCGCGTGGCATGTGCGCGCCGCGTTGCGCGCGGGCAGCGGCAACAAGCGCTGGAAGAACGTGGAGCGCGCCATCGACGCGATGAGCGCCACCGAGCGCGGCGCCGACAACTGGACGTTCTGGCCCGCACAGACCGAGCTCGCGCCGGGCCTGCTGGCCGCGGGCGCCGAGAACGACGCCGTCACCGCCGCCGCGCGCCAGAAGCTCAAGACGCTGTCGACCTCGGTGAGCTTCTACGGCCTGCTCGCGGCGGAAGACCTCGGCGCCCCGTTCGCGCTGCCGCCGCGGCCCGTGCCCGTCACGCGGCTGGAGCGCGGCCTGGCGCACGCCAACCCGGGCCTGCAGCGCGCGCTGTGGCTGACCACGCTCGACATGCGCGACGAAGGCCGCCGCGAGTGGAACTACACGCTGCGCGGCATGAGCGACCGCGACCTGATCGCCGCCGCGCAATGGGCCTGCGACATGAGCGACTGGCAGCTGTGCATCAACACCAGCGAGCGCACGAAGACGGAGATCGACATCGCGCAGCGATACCCCATGCCGTTCCGGCGCGACATCGTCGAGGCCGCCACCAACGCCGGGCTCGACCCGGCCTTCGTGTTCGGCATCATCCGCCAGGAGACCCGATTCATGGGCAACATGAAGTCGGCCGTCGGCGCGAACGGCCTGATGCAGCTGATGCCTGCTACCGCCAAGTGGGCGGCGAAGAAGGCCAACATCCCGTTCCGGGCCGATCTCATCACCGACCCGACCACCAACCTGCGCATCGGCGCCTTCTACCTGAAGCTGGTGCTGGACAGCCTGGGCGGCTCCGACCCGATGGCCGCCGCCGCCTACAACGCCGGCCCGGCCCGCCCGCGCCGCTGGCGGGGCGGCCTGATGCTGGCGCCCGAGGTGTGGACCGAGAACGTGCCCTTCTTCGAGACGCGCGACTACGTGAAGAAGACGATGGCCAACGCGGCCATCTACGCCGCGTTGCTGGGCAACAAGGGTCCGCAGCTGCGTCCGCGCCTGGGCCCGCAGATCGGCCCGCGCGACGCCGAGCAGGCGCCCGCGCCCGACATGCCATGAAGACGTACATCGTCGGCGGCGCGGTGCGCGATCGCCTGCTGGGCGAGCCGGTGAACGACCGCGACTGGGTCGTCACCGGCGCCAGCCCGCAGGACATGCTCGACGCCGGCTACCTGCCGGTGGGCAAGGACTTCCCGGTGTTCCTGCACCCGCGGACGCACGAGGAATACGCGCTGGCCCGCACCGAGCGCAAGACCGGCCCGGGCTACCGCGGCTTCGAGGTGCATGCCGCGCCCGACGTCACGCTGGAGGACGACCTGGTGCGGCGCGACCTGACCATCAACGCCATCGCCAGGGCCGCAGACGGAACACTGACCGATCCCTACGGCGGCCGGCGCGACATAGCACAGCGCATCTTCCGCCACATATCCGACGCCTTTGCCGAAGACCCGGTGCGCATACTGCGCGTGGCCCGCTTTGCCGCGCGCTTCACCGATTTCCGCGTGGCGCCGGAAACCAATGCCCTGATGCGGCACATGGTGGAGCACGGTGAGGTCGACGCCCTGGTGCCGGAGCGCGTGTGGCAGGAGCTGGCGCGCGGCTTGATGGAAGCGCGCCCATCGCGCATGCTGGAAGTGCGGCGCGACTGCGGCGCGCTGGCGCGCATCCTGCCCGAGCTGGACGTGCTGTGGGGCGTGCCGCAGCCGGAAAAATGGCATCCCGAAATCGACACCGGCGTGCATA
>JACMOG010000501.1 GCA_014378125.1 Vitreoscilla sp.
GCCCGAGTTGCCGGCCCACGCCTGGACGTCCGAGCTGGGCACCATGTTGCTGTGCCTGAACCAGGCTCGCCCGCTGAGTCGGGTGGTGTCGCTGGTCGACGTGGCGGCGGTCGTCCGGCCAGGCCTGGCTCGGGTCGGAGGTGGGATCGCCCGCGTTGGCGACCGTCACGACCAGCGTCCATTTCTGGGGCGCCTTGGCGACCCGCGCCGCGATGTCCTGGCCCAGGAAGTCGGCATCGCGCGCCTTCAGGTCGGGCGCCGCCACGCTGACCGGCGTCGCGACCGGCACGAACGACCAGCGCACGACTTGCCGTTGCCCCTGTGCATTGGTGAAGGTGAAGCTGTCCAGGCTGTTGAAGCGATCCTCGGTCCACGACTCCGTGAAGGGCGCGCTGCCCGCCCAAGCCCCGAAGGCGCGAAGGGCAGGGTGCGCCGCCGCGTAGGCCTTCATCGCGCCGGGATCGTCCTTCTTGCCGGAGGCCACCTGCAGGTCGTAGAAGTCCTGCACCGTGGCGGCCGGGAAGAAGGGCGCGTTGATCATGGCGGTGCGCCACTCCTGGCGGCCGGGCGTGCGCACGCTCAGGCCCAGGCCACGCACGCGGCCGGTGCTGTCGGCCATGGTCGGATCGGGCCCGGCCAGGTTGAAGCGGCCGATCACGGGGTAGCTGCCCGGCGCGAACATCTGCGCCTCGGAGAGCGCGCTGGCCGCGCCGGTCGATTCGAAGGTGCCGGTGAAGCAGACGCCCTTGGCGTGATTGCGCCGGTGGCCCAGCGCCGGCCCGCTGGCCGAAGCCAGCGTGTCCACCACCTTGGCCGGCGTGAGGCGGTCGGGCGTGAGCCAGCCGGCGGTGCCGGCGAACGCCGCGGCGACCACGCCGACCACGGCGGCGATGCCCACGAGCCGGAGCGCCGTTCCTCCATCGGAAGGCGGTTGGCGGTCAATCATCGAATCGAACTCCCCGTCGGTACAGGAACATGCCTGTGGGCCTGGATCGCTTGCGCGCAGGCATCCAAAATGCAGGGCAACAACCGCGCCCGGGGCGCTCGACGTCGCTCGTCTCCGTGCGATGCCGCACAGACCGATTCCCGGGCGCGCGAGATGCTTGCCGCTGGTGTTGTCGTGTCGCTCGCCCCCTGGCGATCTCTTCGCCATCGAGGGGTTCATGGGCCTGCTGACACTGAAGCAAAGCACGCTGGCCTACCGGCTGGATTTCGCGATCTACGGCGTCGGGATCGCCGCGCTGGCAGGCACGCTGCTGGTCGCCGCACCGCGCACGGATGCGCTCGCCCTCGCCCTGTGCTCGGTCGGTGGACTGGCCGGGTGGAGCGCGCTCGAGTACGTCATCCACCGCTTCGTGCTCCACGGGCTGCAGCCGTTCAGGCGATGGCACGCAGCGCACCATCGCCACCCCGGCGAACTGATCTGCTCGCCCACTGTCTTCAGCGCCTCGTTGATCCTCGCGCTGGTGTTCCTGCCGGCCCTCGCGGTGGCCGGGGCGTGGCGCGGCTGCGCCGTGACGCTTGGCGTGCTTGTCGGCTACTTTGGCTATTCCCTCATGCACCACGCGATGCACCACTGGCGCGCCGAGGGTGCCGGCTCGTGGCTGGGGCGGCGCAAGCTCTGGCATGCGCAGCATCATCGTGACCCCGTTCGTGGACGCTGCTACGGCGTGACCAGCGGACTCTGGGACACCCTGTTGGGCACGGGCGCACGGCGCCGTGGCACGTCCGGCGCCGAGTCGCCCGTCCGGACGCCCTCAGTCAGCCCTCCAGCGCCAACATCCCGCCCGGATACCGAGCGCCCATGAACTCGACGAACGCCTTCACCTTCGGGCTGGCCAGGCGCCGCGAGGTGTGCAGCACCCACAGCTCGACGTCCCGGGCGCCCATGGTGCCCCATTGCACGAGCTCGCCGCTCGCGAGCTGCCTCCACACGATGGACTGAGGCACCAGCGTCACGCCGGCGCCGGCCAGCGCCGCGTCGCGCAGCATCAGCATCGACGACAGGCGCAGCACGGGCACTGGCTCGACCACCAGGCCGCCCCCGGCCAGCGCCCAGGTCTCGCCCTCGCGATGGACGTTCACGACCGCGGGCACGCGCGCGGGAGTCCTGCTCGCCTTGGGCATCGCGATGGACGGCGCGGCGACCACCACCAGGCGGTCCTTCGCGAAGCAGCGGCCCACCAACGCCGAGTCCGTGCGCGCATTCGGGCGGATGGCCACGTCGAACTGCTCGTCGACCAGGTTGACGAGGCGATCCTCGGACACCACCTCGACGGTGACGTCGGGGTGACGGTTCCGGAATTCGGCACAGAGGCGCCCCATGGCCAGCTGCGCGAAGAGGATCGGCGCGGCGATGCGCAGGCGCCCGGCGACCTTGCCCGTGCCTTCCTTGGCGGAGGTGAAGGCGTCCACCACTTCGTGCATCGGCCCTTCGGTGCGGCTGAGCAGTTGCTGGCCCGCCTCGGTGAGCTCGAGGCCCCTGGGGCCGCGCTCGATGAGACGCACGCCCAGTTGCACCTCGAGATCGCCCACTCGCCTCGAGAGCGTGGCCTTCGAACGGACGCTGCCGCGGCTGGCGCGACCGAAGCCGCCGTGGATCGCCACCATGGCGAAGTCGGCAAGGGCGTTGAGATCCATATGTTCCATTCGCGCGGCCATGACCGGCGTCCGCACGCTGCTCCTGCTGAACGCGCTCGCGCCGGACGAAGTCACCACGTCGCTGCAGGCGCTCAACGTGGCGCGCGAGTCGGGCATCGAGCGCATCGTCTACCTGTCGGTGATCAACGCCGACAAGTACCCCGACGTCCCGCACTTCACGGGCAAGCACACCGTGGAGCGGATGATCGAGCAGCTCGAGCTGCCCGCCACCATCCTGCGTCCTGCGTACTTCATGCAGAACGACGTCTCGATCCAGCCGGTCATCGAAGCCTACGGCGTGTTCCCGATGCCCATCGGCTCGAAAGGTGTGGCCATGGTCGACGCGCGCGACATCGCGGACGTCGCCGTCGCCGAGCTGCTTCGCCGCGGCCTGGAGCCAGGCCCTGGCCCGCGCGATCCACTATGGCGGCGACGACGTGGCCGCCTTCGAGGCGCAACTGACTCAGAACCACGTTCCGTCGTGGATGGCCTACGACCTGCGCCTGATGGTGAGCCGCATCCAGCAGGTGGGCCAGATCCCGGCGGCGGGCGCGGTGCGGAAGCTCGAGACGATCCTGGGGCGGCCGCTGCGCACGTACCAGCAGTTCGTGGCCGAGCGGGTGACGGCCGGCTGAGCGGCCGGTCAATCCAGTCGATTCTCAGGGCCTGGACGTCAAAAAAGTATCAGGCGGGTGCCGGAAACGTAGTGGCAAGGTCGGACCGCCCTGGTCTACATTCTGGATACCCCACGCGGTTCGCAGGACGTGGACGACCGAAAGACGAGACAACCGCACGACCGGGCTTCACCGCCGCTGTCGCGCAGGAGAAGGCCAATGAAACCGGATCTGGAGTTGGTGCAGATAGGACGCGCGGAATCGTTCAAGGCCTGGGAGCACGGCTTTCCATTCCGCACGGCGCGGTGGCATTTCCACCCGGAATACGAACTCCACCATGTGGTCTCCACGTCCGGGCGCTACTTCGTCGGCGACTTCATCGGCAACTTCGCGCCCGGCAACCTCGTGCTGACGGGACCCAACCTGCCGCACAACTGGGTCAGCCACGTGGCGCCCGGCACGGACGTGCCGCTGCGCGGACGGGTGCTCCAGTTCTCCGAGCAGTTCATCCGTGACGCCACCCGCCTGCTTCCGGAGCTGGCGTCGTTCGCGACGGTGCTCGAGCTCAGCCGGCGAGGCGCCATCTTCACGGCCGAGACGGGCGCCCGGGTCGGCCCGTTGTTCGCCGAGTTGATCGTGGCAGCCGACGCGCGCCGCATCGAGCTGTTCATGGCCATCGTCGGCGCACTGAGCCGGGCCCAGGGCGTGCAGCCGCTCACCAGCGCGGCCTACCACCCCGATCCTTCGGGCTTCCTCGCCACGGGCATCAACGAGGCGCTGGCGTTCATCGGCCGCAACCTGACGCAGCCGTTCAACGAGACCGACCTGGCCGCCATCTCGCGACTCAGTCCCAGCGGGTTCTCGCGCAGCTTCCGGCGCCACACGGGCATGTCGCTGAGCCAGTACGTGAACCGGCTGCGCATCAACCTCGCCAGCCAGACGCTGATGAACGAGGCCTCGACGTCGATCACCGACATCTGCTTCGCCTCCGGCTTCACGAACCTCTCCAATTTCAATCGGCAGTTCCTGCGCCAGAAGGGGATGTCCCCCTCGCGCTTCCGCAGCCTTCTCGCGGAGAACGCGGGCGGGGACGACGAGGCCGCCGACGACGCCGAAGAGCGCTCTCGCGATTCGACTTCCCGATCGGCCGGGCCGCCGCGCCGCGAAGCAGCGCGGCTCGCCGCCACCGCACCGTAGCGGCCGATCGACGCGGCGCGTCGACCCCAGAACCATCCAGGATCCTCGCCGTCGGAATGCGAGGCGTCCGGGCGGAGCGCACCCCCTGCGCCGTATTTCAACGAGAACCGGAGACAGACAAATGAACAGACAAGCCTTTTCCATGACCGCCCTCGCCGCGGGGCTGAGCCTGCTGGGGGCCTTGCCCGCGATGGCCGCGCCCTCGGGGACCGTGGCCTTCCTCATGCCCGACCAGGCCTCGACGCGCTACGAACAGCATGACTTTCCCGGCTTCAAGGCCGAGATGAGCAAGCTGTGCCCGGACTGCAAGGTGCTCTACCAGAACGCCAATGGCGACGTGTCGCAGCAGCAGCAGCAGTTCAACGCCGTCATCGCGCAGGGCGCGAAGGTGGTGGTGCTGGACCCGGTCGACTCCACGGCTGCCGCGTCGCTCGTGCACATGGCGCAGAGCCAGGGCGTGAAGGTCATCGCCTACGACCGTCCGGTGCCGTCGACGCCCGTCGACTACTACGTGTCGTTCGACAACGAGGGCATCGGCAAGGCGATCGCGCTGTCGCTGGTGCAGCACCTGAAGGAGATGGGCGTGCCCACCGACAAGGGTGGCGTGCTCGAGGTCAACGGATCGCCCACCGATGCCGCGGCCGGCCTGAGCAGGAACGGCATCCACGCCGGCCTGCAGGGCAGCGGCTACAGGACGCTGGCCGAGTTCGACACGCCCGAATGGGCCCCGCCGAAGGCACAGCAATGGGTGAGCGGCCAGATCACCCGCTTCGGCACGCAGACGGTCGGCGTGGTGGCGGCCACCGACGGCACCGGGGGAGGTGCGGTGGCGGCCTCCAAGGCCGCCGGCGTGACGCCGGTGCCGCCCGTCAGCGGCAA
>JACMOG010000502.1 GCA_014378125.1 Vitreoscilla sp.
AGACCGACATGCCCTCCTCCGACCCGACACTCGACGACGGCGACTGGATCGCCATCGGCCCGTTCGCGCGCCGCGCCGGCGTTGCCGCCAGCACGCTGCGCTACTACGAGGCCGAAGGCCTGCTGCACGGCGCCCGCAGCGAGTCCGGCCGACGGCGGTATCCCCGGTCGACCTTGCGACGCGTCGCCTTCATCCGCGTGGCGCAACAGATCGGCCTCACGCTCGACCAGATTCGCACCGCGCTCGCCACCCTGCCGGGCGAGCGGACGCCCACGCCCGGCGACTGGTCGCGGCTGTCGCGCGAGTGGCGGGCGCTACTCGCCGCCCGCATCGGGGCGTTGACGCCGCTGCGCGACCAGCTCGACGCCTGCATCGGCTGCGGTTGCCTGTCGCTCAAGCGCTGCGCGCTGTACAACCCGCAGGACAAGGCGGCCGCGTCGGGCAGCGGCGCGCGATTCCTGCTGTTGAACGGCCCTCGCGCGAGCTGAGGCCGCAAGGCGTCGTGGCGGATGCATCCCGGCGCGTAGACTGATCCGTCGCCAGCGAGCCTCCCGGCCGCTTGGCCAACCTCTCGGGACGCGCCCAAATGGACTTGAGCCAGCCACTCATCAACGGCCCGATCCTGCTCGACGGGCCGGTCGGCAAGCTCGAGGTCTTCGTCGACCGGCCGAAGGCCGACCCGGTGGCCCTCGCGATCGTGCTGCATCCGCACCCGTCGCAAGGCGGGACGGCCGAGCACAAGATCCCGGCGGCGCTCGCGAAGGCCCTCGCCGACCTCGGCTTCCTGGTGCTGCGCCCCATCTTCCGCGGCGTCGGCCGCTCCGAGGGCGACCACGCCAGCGCCGCGGGCGAGGCGGACGACATCCGGCAACTCGTCGACGCCGCCACAAAGGCGTTCCCGCAACAGGAGATCGCGTTGGCGGGCTTCTCGTTCGGCGCGTTCGTGGCGGCGAAGGTGGCCAAGCAGTTGGCTGAGGCCGGGCGTCCCTTGCGGCGCGTGGTGCTGGCGAGCCTGCCCTACGGGCCCGTGCGCGGGAGCCAGTCCTACGATACGCCGTCAGGTATTCCTGGCGCACTGGTCGTACACGGCGAGCGGGATGATCGGGTGCCGTTGAGCGCGGTGCTGGATTGGGCGCGGCTGGATGGGCAACCCGTGGTGGTGGTGCCCGGCACCGATCACTTCTTCAAGGGGCGGTTGGTGGTGTTGCGGGCGTTGGTGGTGGAGCATCTGCTGCCGCTCGCGGAACGCAAGGGTCGGCAAGGCCGAGCGTAGAAGCGCGTATCCACTGTCTGCAATGATCGCTCTTATTGTATGACGTCATATGACTTGACTGGCTCCTATAGCGTCCAAGGAGGCGCACTCCCAGGAGAATACGCCTATGTCACGCGTTTTTGACCTCGGCGATAGTGGCCAAAGAGATCAGACAACATATGACAAGTCTTCCCTCCAACGTCGACGCCGCTGCGTCGACGCACCCGCAAGACGCCGCGAGCGCGCCGACCCGGGTGCGCTACGTCGTGTTCGCGATGATCTTCCTCATCACGACGCTGAACTACGCCGATCGTGCCACCCTGTCGGTCACCGGCCCGGCGATGCGCACCGAATACGGCTTCGGGCCCAGATTCCGGGCGGCTGGCTGCTCGATCGCTTCGGGCCACGGCGCGTCTATGCCTGCAGCATCTTCGCGTGGTCGCTGTTCACGCTGATGCAGGCCGCATCGAGCTGGGGCGCCCTGGTCTCCGGCAGTCTCACGGCGGTCACGACGCTGTTCGCGCTGCGCTTCGCCGTCGGGCTCGCCGAGTCGCCGGCCTTTCCCGCCAACGCGAAGATCGTGGCGAGCTGGTTTCCCACCGCCGAACGCGGCACGGCGTCCGCGGTGTTCAATTCCGCGCAGTACTTCGCGGCCATGGCGTTCACGCCGCTGATGGCTGCCATCACGCACTGGTTCGGCTGGCGCGCGGTCTACGTCGCCATGGGCGGCATCGGGTTCGTGTTCGCGCTCGTGTGGGTGCGCTTCATGCGAAGTCCCGTCCGGCACCCGTCGGTCAACCGGGCCGAGCTGCAGCACATTGCCGACGGCGGCGGGCTGGTCGACATGGGCGAGGCGACGGCGGCGCCCCTGCAGTCGCGCACGATCGGAGAGGGGCGCACGGCGTTCTACCTGAAGCGGCTGCTGTCCAACCGCATGTTGATGGGCGTGTACATCGGCCAGTTCTCCATCAACGTGCTGACGTATTTCTTCCTCACCTGGTTCCCGGTGTACCTGGTGCAGCAGCGCCACATGTCCATCCTCAAGGCCGGCTTCATGGCCTCGGTGCCCGCGCTGTGCGGGTTCGCCGGGGGCGTGCTGGGCGGGCTCCTCTCCGACGCGTTGCTCAAGGCCGGCTGGTCGCTGACCGCGGCGCGCAAGCTGCCCATCATCGGCGGCATGCTGCTGTCGGTCAGCCTCATCGTGTGCAACTACGTGGACAGCGAATGGCTGGTGGTGGGCCTGATGGCGCTGGCGTTCTTCGGCAAGGGCGTGGGCTCGCTCGGCTGGGCCGTGGTGGCGGACACCGCGCCGCGCGAGGTGGTGGGCCTGGCCGGCAGCATCTTCAACATGTTCGGCAACGCCGCAGGCATCGTCACGCCGGTCGTCATCGGCTACATCGTGGAGAGCACCGGCTCGTTCAATCTCGCGCTCGTGTTCGTCGGCCTCAACGCGCTCGTGACGGTGTTGTCCTATGCGCTGGTCGTCGGCAAGATCCAGCGCATCGAATTCCAGAACATTCCTGCTTGATCCTCGCCCAGAAACAGGACTTTCCATGACGCACAGCCCCCTCCCGCATCGCAGGTTCGCCACACGCGTGGCCACGCTGCTCCTCGCCGCCGCCGCCGCCGGCGGCGCGCAGGCGACCACCGTCGTCTACGTCTCCGACGCCGACAGCCAGGAGATCTCCATCCTCCAGCTCGACAAGGCCAAGGGCACGCTGGAGCCGCTGGACACGGTGAAGGTGGGCGGCTCGGTGATGCCGCTCGCGGTCAGCCCCGACCGCCATTTCCTGTACGCGTCGCTGCGCTCGCAGCCCTATCGCGTGGTGACCTTCGCCATCGACCCCGCCGACGGGCGCCTGAAGCGGCTGGGCGAGTCGTCGCTGGCCGACAGCATGGCCGACATCGACACCGATCGCAGCGGCCGCTGGCTGTTCTCGGCCTCGTACGGCGGCGCCAAGATCAGCGTCAACGAGATCGGCAAGGACGGGGTGGTCGGCGCGGTGCGACAGGTGGTCGACACCGCCCCGAACGCGCATGCGATCCACGCGAACGCCAGCAACCGCTTCGTGCTCGCCACCAGCCTCGGGGGCGACAACGTGTCGATCTGGCGCTTCGACGCGCAGACCGGCAAGCTCACGGCGAACGATCCCGCGCAGCTCTCGGCGCCCGCGAAGTCGGGCTCGCGTCATTTCATCTGGGACCAGGCGCAGCGCTTCGTCTACCTGCTGGGTGAGCTGGACGCGTCCCTCGGCGTCTATGCCTGGGACGCGCAGCGCGGCGCGTTGAGCGAGCTGCAGCGCACCACCACGCTGCCGGCGGGCTTCGGCGGCAAGCCCTGGGCCGCCGATCTGCACCTGAGGCCGGACGGCCGATTCCTGTATGCGTCGGAGCGCAGCTCCAGCACGATCACGACCTTCCGCGTCGATGCCGCCACCGGCCTGCTGCAACCGCTGGGCCAGACGCCCACCGAGAAGACGCCGCGCGGCTTCGCGATCGATTCGACCGGCGCGTTCCTGATCGCCGCGGGGCAGGATTCCAACGCCGTGTCGCTGCACGCGATCGACGCGGCCAGCGGCGCGATCGGCGCGCCCCGGCACGTGGCCGTCGGCAAGAACCCGAACTGGGTCGAGATCGTCGACCTGCCTTGACCGCGCCCGCCGGGCCCGGCGCCCGGCTTCAGAGCTGGAAGCTG
>JACMOG010000046.1 GCA_014378125.1 Vitreoscilla sp.
GCCAGAGCCCGGCAAAGTCGCCAATGCTGCGCTGCCGCATGCAGGCGTGGCTTGGCCGTTCCGGCAGCATCCGGAACTCCCCACAAGGGTGCATCGCGGGCTGGCGAGATATTCGATCAACGCTGCCGTGCTAACCACTCATTGAAGCGAAAAGAATAATCATTTATTGGATTTAAAATATATCGAGCGACCGTTGAATATTGGATTCTGCTGTCGGGCAGGAGCAGAGCCGAACTTGCTCGACAGTGGAAGCGTGGATGAGCGGGAAAGCACCGGATAGCTCGCAAAAGGGCCGTCCGACGTACCAAAAATGGGTAAGGGAAAACGTTAATGGAATGCAGGGGTAGGGCGGGAATGCGGGTTGCAAAGACTTACCCGCAACTAACCGCACCCCACTGCCTGACCCCCTCAACCGCTAGGAGAAGACTTCCATGAAACTGAACACCATCGTCATCGCCGCCGCACTGGCGCTCGCCGGCTCGGCCGCTTCCGCCGCCACCGTCGGCACGTTCTACGACGCCGTCACCAGCGCCGCGGTGACCAATCCTGAAATCGGTCCCGGCCTGTACTCGGTCTTCGAAGCCGACGGCCCGGGTGTCAACCTGAGCCCGTCGTTCGACTACGTCTACAACTTCACGCTCGACGCCACGTCCAGCCTGATCGTCAACGGCAACACGTACCTTGGCCCGACCGTCAGCGCCAGCTCGGCCATCGCCAATCTGTACATGGGCACGTCGACCGGCATGTCCGGCACCGTCGCCGACAAGGTTCCGGGCGGCTTCTCGTTCCTGGGCACCGCCATCCAGTCGACGACGTACACGAACCTGGGCCCGGGCACCTACTTCCTCGAACTGTCGGGCACGACCGCTTCGAAGACGGGCGCCGCCTTCAACGTGACGTTTCAGGCACCGTCGGCCACCGGCCCGCTGCCCGCCGTGCCGGAACCCACCAACATGGCCCTGCTGCTGGCTGGCCTGGGCCTGATGGGCTTCATGGTCAAGCGTCGCTCGAGCAACTAAGCTCGGGCTCTCCTGTCGGCCGGTAAAGCCGCAAGTGGGAAAGAAGGCAGCGGCGACGCTGCCTTTTTTTTCGTCTGCCCCTCAGCGGCCGAACGGCGCGATCGCCTCGGCCACCGCCTTGGGGCTGAGTTCGTCGGCCTGCATCGGATGCAGCGCCCGCAGCACGTCGTCGCGCCGCTTCGGATCGCTCAGCACGGGCCAGTTCTCGCTGAGCGCATGCAGCAGCAGCTCGGTGCTCCTGTCCAGCTTCGGGCGCGTGACGGTCGCCAGGTCGGGCGCGTCCGCGAACCGGCCGTGGCGGGCGACGTCCCAGCCGTGGAACAACTCGATCTGCGCGATCTTCGACGCCTCGATCTGCGCCTTGAAGAAGCCCTCGGCCCACCGCTGCGGAACGCCCAGGTCGCTGGCCTGGTGGCCCAGCGACGCGATGATTTGCGCCTCGCGCGGCAGGAGAACGACCTTCTCCGAGAAGTCGAACGGCGAGTCCGGGTGGATCGCGCAGAGCTTCGGATGCAGGCGCTGCTGCAGCCGGGCCTCGATCGCGTCGGTGATCATGACGTCGGCGTCGCCGGCCGCGATGCGGTCGAAGATCGTCACGTTGTCGGCTCACGATCAGCCGCACCTCGGCGCGGTCGATGTCGGCCAGCGACGCGTACCGGGCCGCGTCCTCGCAGCGCGCGATGGGCGTCTTGCCGTCGCGCAGGTACGGGATCGAGAACCACGCCTTCTTCTGGCGCTCCAGCGACACCGACACCCCGCCGATGGCGACGTCGAAGCGGTCGTCGGCGAGGTCGCCCATCAGCGTGGCCCAGGTGGTGGGCACGACCTGCAGCCTCACGCCGAGTGACTTTGCCAGGTCGGAGGCCAGAGCGATGTCCAGGCCGATGAAGGCGCCGGTCGGCCCGCTGCGGTACGTGAAGGGCTTGTAGTCACCGGTGCTGCCCACGCGCAGCACGCCGCGGGCGAGGATGGCGTCCAGGCGGCTGGCGGCGACAGGCGCGCTCGCCGGTGCCTGCGCCAAGGCGGGCAGCGTCAGGGTGGACAGGCGGCGGCAGGCGGACACGGGACGGCTCCAACGACGAGGGCGACGTCGCAGTCCATGCAATGGAGGGTGTTTGCCCGACGGCGTGCAGGCGAAGTTCTCTGCGGTCAAATCAATGGCCGCGCCGATCTTGTAGGCTTTGGCTATCGATCACTTAGCGAAGATAAATTGGTGCAATGGACCGTGGCTTGCGATAGTTGCAGACTTCAGAAACCGGAGATGATGATGACCGAATCGAAGTGCCCGTTCTCGGGCGGTGTCCGCCAGCACGCCGTCGCCAACGCCCCGAGGAACGCCGATTGGTGGCCCAACCAGCTGAACCTGGACATCCTCCACCAGCAGTCGGGCAAGTCCGACCCGATGGGCCCGCACTTCGATTACGCCGAGGCCTTCAAGACGCTGGATCTTGCGGCCGTGGTCGCCGACCTGGAGGCGTTGATGACCGACTCGCAGGACTGGTGGCCGGCCGACTACGGGCACTACGGCCCGTTGTTCATCCGCATGGCCTGGCATGCGCCCGGCACGTACCGCGTGAGCGACGGCCGGGGTGGCGCGGGCACGGGCGCGCAGCGCTTCGCGCCGCTCAACAGCTGGCCCGACAATGGCAACCTCGACAAGGCGCGCCGCCTCCTGTGGCCCATCAAGCAGAAGTACGGCCGCAACCTGTCGTGGGCCGACCTGATCGTGCTCACCGGCAACGTGGCGCTGCAATCGATGGGCTTCGAGACCTTCGGCTTCGCGGGTGGCCGTGCGGACATCTGGGAGCCGCATCTCGAGGTGTACTGGGGCCCCGAAACGAAATGGATGGGCGATGAGCGCTACGCCGGCGACCGCGAGCTCGCCCACCCGCTGGCCGCGGTGCAGATGGGCCTGATCTACGTCAACCCCGAGGGGCCCAACGGCAACCCCGACCCGGCCGGCTCCGCGCGCGACGTGCGCGAGACCTTCGCCCGCATGGCGATGGACGACGAGGAGACCGTGGCGCTGGTGGCTGGCGGCCACACCTTCGGCAAGGCGCACGGCGCCGGCCCGGCCGCGCACGTGGGCGCCGAGCCCGAGGGCGCCAGCATCGAGGAGCAGGGCCTGGGCTGGGCCAACAGCTTCGGCTCGGGCCGCGGCTTCCACACGATCACCAGCGGCATCGAGGGTGCGTGGACGCCCACGCCCACCACCTGGGACATGAGCTTCTTCGAGACGCTGTTCGGCTACGAGTGGGAGCTGACGAAGAGTCCCGCGGGCGCGCACCAGTGGAAGCCCAAGGGCGATACCGGTGCCGGTACCGTGCCGGATGCCCACGATCCGGCGAAGCGCCACTCGCCGATGATGACCACCGCCGACATGGCGCTGCGCATCGACCCGGCCTACGAGAAGATCTCGCGTCGTTTCATGGCCGACCCGCAGGCCTTCGCCGACGCGTTCGCCCGCGCCTGGTTCAAGCTGACGCACCGCGACATGGGCCCGCGCGCCCGCTACCTCGGCCCGCTGGTGCCCGCCGAGCAACTGATCTGGCAAGACCCGATTCCGGAGCTCGACCATCCGTTGGTGGACGAGCACGACGTGGCGTTGCTCAAGCGCACGGTGCTGATGTCGGGCCTCGCGCCGGCGCAACTGGTGGCCGCCGCCTGGGCCTCGGCGTCCACGTTCCGCGGCGGCGACAAGCGCGGGGGCGCCAACGGCGCGCGCATCCGGCTGGCGCCGCAGAAGGATTGGGAGGCGAACCAGCCCGAGCAGCTCGCGCAGGTGCTCGATACCCTGGAAGGCATCCGTTCGAGCTTCAACGCGGCGCAGGTCGGCGACAAGAAGATCTCGCTGGCCGACCTGATCGTGCTGGCCGGCAACGCGGCGGTCGAGAGCGCGGCCGGCAAGGCGGGCCAGCAAGTGGAGGTGCCGTTCGTGCCGGGCCGCATGGACGCGTCGCAGTCGCAGACCGACGTCGCGTCGTTCGAACCGCTGGAGCCGCGCGCCGACGGCTTCCGCAACTACGCGCAGCCGGGCCTCGAAGGCCACGTGGCGGAGCTGCTGGTCGACAAGGCGCAGTTGCTGACGCTGACCGCGCCCGAGATGACGGTTCTGGTGGGCGGCCTGCGCGTGCTCGACGTCAATGTCGGCCACACGGCCCATGGCGTGTTCACCAAGCGCCCCGGCACGCTGTCCAACGACTTCTTCGTCAACCTGCTCGACATGGGCACGCGCTGGGAGAAGTCGGCCACCGAGGGCGTGCTGGAAGGCCGCGATCGCCAGACCGGTGCGCTGAAGTGGACCGGCACCGTGGCCGACCTGGTGTTCGGCTCCAACTCGCAGCTGCGCGCCATCGCCGAGGTCTACGGCGCCGCCGACGGCCACGAGAAGTTCGTGCGCGACTTCGTCTCGGCCTGGACCAAGGTGATGAACCTGGATCGCTACGACTTGAAGTAGCCCGAAGGGTCAGGCATCTCCGCCGTACCCGGCGGCAATGCCTGACCCTGACCGTGCGTCACGGCCGACCCCTTCATCTCCAGGTTCTATGCGGCTCGGGTACCGTCTGCGCTCCCCCGAGCCTGGAGCCGCCCCGCATGGATGCATCGTCCCCCTACACCCCGCCCACCGTATGGACCTGGAACAAGGACAACGGCGGGCGCTTCGCCAACATCAACCGGCCAATCGCCGGGCCCACCCACGACAAGGTGCTTCCCGTGGGGGATCACCCGTTGCAGCTCTATTCGCTGGCCACGCCCAACGGCGTGAAGGTGACGGTGATGCTGGAGGAATTGCTGGGGGCGGGCCACGCCGGCGCGGAGTACGACGCCTGGCTGATCCGCATCAACGAGGGCGACCAGTTCGGCAGCGGCTTCGTCGACGTCAATCCGAACTCGAAGATCCCGGCGCTGCACGATCGCAGCGGCGCGGAGCCCGTGCGCGTGTTCGAGTCCGGCGCCATCCTGTTGTACCTGGGCGAGAAGTTCGGCGCGTTCCTGCCGTCCGGCGGCACGGCGCGCGCCCAGTGCCTGTCGTGGCTGTTCTGGCAGATGGGCAGCGCGCCGTTCCTGGGCGGCGGCTTCGGCCACTTCTACGCCTACGCGCCCGAGAAGAACGAATACGCCATCAATCGCTACGCGATGGAGGTCAAGCGCCAGCTCGACGTCCTCGATCGCCACCTGGCCGATCGCGCATACATGGCCGGCGACGACTA
>JACMOG010000503.1 GCA_014378125.1 Vitreoscilla sp.
CCGCCAGCCCGCCGGCGGCCAGGTCGACAACGGAGGCGGCCGGCAGCACGAGATCGGCGCCGGCACGCGTCGCGATGCCGTCTTTGGCCGTGATGTGGATCTGTCCGATGCCGCTCGCGTTGAGCGTGGACGCGGCGATGCGGCTGGTGTCCGGCAAGGCCGCGTCGAGCGGCGCCGACCAGAAATCGCCGGCCAGCGTGCCCGGTGTGGCGACGATGTCCACGCTGACCAGCCCCGCCGAGGTGAAGTCGCTGCTGCCGAACGCGTTGCTGCCGTTTGTTCGTGCGCCCAGCGTGAGGCGGGACGCGGTGGTCAGCGAGTCCAGTCCGGCCGTCTGTCGCGCACCCTGCGTCACGCCCGCTGCGATATGGCCATCGAGCACGGCGAGCGCGCTCACGACGCTCAGCGAGCCCCCGGCCTGGCCGGCCGTGTAGCCCGGCGTGACGAAGCCGGTGCTGACCTGCGACGGCGCATACGCCGGCACCACGCCCCAGCGATCGAGCGTGCCACTGCCCGCGCCCAGCACCGCGGTGTAGGCCAGGCCGGCGGGCGCCTGGTTGAACGAGTAGACCTTGCCGTCGCTGCCCAGGAGTTGGCTCGGGCTGACCTGCGCGGCCGTGTAGTTGACGGCGCCGCCCGACACGTCGAGCGCGGACTCCGCGCTGGTGACGACCGCGCCGGTGGACGACAGCTTGATCGAACCGCCGGCCGACAGTCGCTCGTCCGCCGTCTTCTGGATGGCCTTGGTGTAGGCCGAGGTGTCGCCCAGGATCGGCACCGCGGAGCGCACGTCGAAGGTCAGCTCGCTGCGGTAAACCGGTCCGGTGCGCTGCAGCGGCGCGTCGGCCAGGTCGCTGGCGCCCAGCAGGGCCGTGGTGACGAAGTTGCGACCGGCCGAGACGGGCGTGTCGGTGGTGCCCGACACGTCGATCGTCGCGTTGGCCGCCATCACCAGGCGCGCGCTGTCGCCGGTGAACCCCGCGTAGTTGTAGTCGGCCGCGCCTACGCCATTTTGCACGTAGTAGGGCGTGGTCTCGGCACGCACGTCCACCACCCCGCCGTGCGCGATGATGCTGGCGCCGGACTGCAACTCGATGGTGTGCCCCTCCAGCTCCACGCGCGATGACGTGAACGCGGAGTTGGCGTTCGACGTGGCCACGTGGCCCTTCGCGTCGCGCGTGGCGTCCGGCTCGATGTCGATGACGCCGTTGGCGACGCCATTGACCGTGACGGCCGGCCCGAGCGTGAGCGTGCCGGTCTGCGCGGCTTCCTTCACGATCACGCCGCCGCCCAGCGCCCCCTGCGCGCCGTAACGCGCCAGCAGCAGCACGGAGCCGTTCTGCGACACGCTGGTGGTGGCGTTGATGCGGCCGCTCTGGTTCACCGCCATGCCCACCAGCGTGGTGTTGCCGGTAGGGGTGTTGATGATGCCGCCCTGCAGGTTGGCCACGCTGCCGTTGCCGCTGCCCACCTCCACCAGCAGCCCGTTGACGGCGGGGATCTGCGGGTTCACCTCCGAGGCGTACATCACCTCGTTGGTGGGCAGGTTCAGGTAGACCTGGTCGCCCGCGGCGAGCGCGGTCTGGCCGTTGGGCGTGGTGATCGTGCCGGCGTTCTGCACCACGTTGTTGGCGAACAGGAACACGCGGCCGCCGCTGGCCGTGGTGATGCGCGCGCCGGGATCCACCAGCACGAAGTTGTCGGCGCCGGGCAGCAGGCCGGCCGGCGTGCCGTTGACCGAGGCGAACGGCCCGAAACTGTAGCCGGTGCTGTTGATCGACTGCGACAGGCCGGCGTGGAAGTCGGCGTTCTGCAGGTCCAGCGTGGACGCGATCAGCGCGCCGGTGTCCACCTGCGCGGTCTTGCCGAACAGGATCCCGTTCGCGTTGATGAGGTAGATCGATCCGCCCACCAGCGGCGTCGGGTTCTTCGGATCCGGATTGGCGTACTGCGAGCGCAGGATGCCGTAGATCGCGCTGGGCGCCAGGCTGCCGGTGACGCGATTGAGCGAGCTGCCGTTGGCGCTCGGGTAGTTGAACGTGACGCTGCTGGCCGCGCCGATGTCGAAGCTCGTCCAGTTGTAGACCGCGCTCTGGCTCGCCTGGTTGATCGTCTGGTCTATGCCGCCCGCAGCGTTGCGCGGGCTGAGCAGCGTGGACGTCGCGTTGGGCGTGCTCGTGGACACCACCCAGCCCACCGCCGGCGGGGGCACCGGGGCGGCCGGGGGGGCCGGCGGACGCGCCACCGTCGCGGCCTGCGCAGCGGGGAACGCCGCCAGGATCGCGAGCACGAGCGGCGAGACGCGCGACCGGGGCTGCGGGCGGGCGATGGCGAGGCGAGAGGTCATGGCGAAGTTCATCCAGGGGAGCACAGGCTCAGTAGTCGACCGCGAGCCGGAAGCTCGCGCGCGATTCGTTGGCCGGCGTGGCGAGCGTCGGGCGGAACGGGCGGGCCAGGTCGAACTCTCCGCTGACCGCCTTGGCCCAGTGCGCGCGCAGGCCGATGCCGTAGCTGCCCAGCACGCGGTGCGGCGCCTGGCCGGTGGCCGGGTCGAACACCCATTCGCGCGCGCCGTCGAAAAAGGCCAGCACGAAGGCCTGCGACCACGGGGCGGCGGAGGCCGGGTCGCGCCGGGTCCAGCGCGTGAGCGCGTCGCCGAAGTCGGCGCTGTGCCACTCGAACGAGCCGAGCATGCCGCGGTCGCCGGCGGCCTCGGCCTCGTAGTAGCCGCGTCCCGTCTCGGCGCCGCCGATCGAGAACTGCTCCCCGCTCGGCACCGGGCCGGTGGCCGCCTGCAGCGCGGCGTGCGCATGCAGCGATCCCCACGCGCCGGGCAG
>JACMOG010000504.1 GCA_014378125.1 Vitreoscilla sp.
ACACCGTGCCGGGAAAAAGGCCCTCGGTGTCCATCACGGCGCTCGTGTGGCGGCGCTTGCCATCCACCAGCACCAGGGTCTCGTCCGGCGCCAGGCCGCGCAGCTGGATCGTGCGCACGGTGTCGGACGTGCCGCTGGCCGACACGCGCGGCATGTTGATGGACGGGTCGAGGTTCTGCAGCGCCTGGCCGATCTCGCCCGAGCTGAGCGACTGCGCCAGCTGCGCGCCCGAAAAGAGGTCGACGGGCACCGGGCTGTCGAACACGGTGCGGGCGCGAGCGCGCGAGCCTGTCACCACCACCTGCTGCGTGGCCTCGGGCGCGCTCGCCGCCTCTGAAGGCGCCGACGCCGACGCCGCCTGCGCATGCGCCGCGCCCCAGCCAGCGGCCAGCGTCGCGATGGCCGTGCCCGGAATCGCCCTCAGCATCGCCTTGCCCAACGACCGCTTCTTCATCTCGACTTCCCTCTTCTTGTGAAGCCTGGATTATCGAACCTGCCCGGCGGCGGCCTTGCTCGATCCTGGTCTGAGGATCTGCGCCACGCGGGCATGTCGCGTCCGGACGACAATGCCGGGCTGCCGCCCCCCAAGTCCCGACCGTCCATGACCTTCCCTCGACTCCGCGCCTTCGTCACCCACGTGCCCTGGTGGCTGGTCGCCATCGGCGCGCTGATCGCGTGGCTGGCGGCCGAGGCGGCATCGGACGGCCTGTACCGCGAGATCCTGGGCGTGGTGAGCCAGGGCATCGGCGTCACGGTGTTCGTGTCGCTGGTCGCCTTCGCCGCGGCCACGGCGCTGGGCCTGGTGGTGGCGCTGGGCCTGATGTCGTCCCACATCGCCGCGCGCCAGGTGGCGCGGTTCTACTGCGAGGTCGTGCGCGGCGTGCCCGCGCTGGTGCTGCTGTTCTACGTGGCCTTCGTGGCCGCGCCTGCGCTGATGCACGCGGTCGACTTCGTCGTCGCGCGCGTGCACCCGGGCGACGGCACGCCGGCCTTCGAGGCGCGCGACTTCAGCCTCATGTGGCGCGCCATCCTCGCCCTCACCGTGAGCTACAGCGCCTTCATCGCCGAGGTGTTCCGGGCCGGCCTGCAGTCGGTGGCGCGAGGCCAGCTCGACGCCGCGCGCAGCCTGGGCATGACGCCGCGCCAGGTGTTCCGCCACATCACGTTTCCGCAGGGCGTGCGCACCATCCTGCCGGCACTCGGCAACGACTTCGTCTCGATGGTGAAGGACTCGGCGCTCGTCTCGGTGCTCGGCGTGAGCGACATCACGCAGATGGCCAAGGTCTACGCCAGCGGTTCCTTCACCTTCTTCGAGACCTACAACGTGGTCGCGCTGGTGTATCTCGTCATGACGCTGGCGTTGTCCCTGGCGCTACGCGGGCTGGAGCGCCGGCTGCGCGCGCACGAGCGGCGCTGAGCGCGCCGGGAAGATGGCCTGCCCACCAGGAATCGAACCTGGAACCTACGCCTTAGAAGGGCGTTGCTCTATCCAGTTGAGCTATGGGCAGTGAAGCCCGCGATTCTATCGGGCTCGCTCAGCGGCGCACGTATTGCGTCTGGCCGAACAACATCTCGCGCGCCTTCGGGTCGTCGTCGAGCGGGCGGCGCTGGCCGGTGAGCACATCGACGCCACGGATCACCGCGGGACGCGCCGCGACCTCGTCGAACCAGCCCTTGAGGTGCGGAAAGTCGGTCCACGAGATGCCCTGGTTCTTCCAGGAGCGCAGCCACGGGAAGATGGCCATGTCGGCGATGCCGTAGTCCTTGCCGCCGATGTAGCGAGAGCGGGCCAGGCGCTTGTCCATCACCCCGTACAGGCGGCGCGCCTCATTGGTGTAGCGATCGACCGCGTAGGCGATCTTCTCGGGCGCGTAGATGCGGAAGTGGTGCGCCTGGCCCAGCATGGGCCCGACGCCGCCCATCTGGAACATGAGCCATTGCAGCATCTCGTAGCGCCCGGCCACCGTCTCGGGCAGGAAGCGGCCCGTCTTGCCCGCCAGGTACAGCAGGATCGCGCCGGACTCGATCAGGCTGATGGGCTTGCCGTCGGGGCCGTCGGGGTCGACGATGGCCGGGATCTTGTTGTTGGGGCTGATCTTGAGGAAGTCCGCCTTGAACTGGTCGCCCGCGCCGATGTCCACCGCATGCACGTGATACGGCAGGCCGCATTCTTCGAGCATGATGTGAACCTTGTGGCCGTTGGGTGTGGCCCACGAATACACTTCGATCATGGCAATGCCTCCTGGGGTTCCCTGGGGCGGGTGACGAACAATACAACATCATGCTCGACGCAGTGCGACGATGGTTTACCTGGGGAGGGGCACTCCCGGCCTGGGCTGAATTCGGCGCCTGGGCGCGCGTCCACCACTGGACGCTCAAGCCAACGATCGCGCACGACGGCTGGGCCATGGATCACAACCCGCGCCACGCGGGCTGGCGCATCGAGTGGGGGCCGTCGCAGCGCAGCTTCATGAGCAGCCACGAGTTCCGCATCCGCTTCGAGGTGGCGCTCAACTCCGACGTGCAGGCGCTGGTGCTCGATCGGCCGCTGCTGGCCCGGCTCGACCACGAGGTCTACGCGCAGTTCACCGACGGCGTGCAGACGCGTCTCGACGAGGAGACGCCCGAGGAGATGCGCTGGCTGGCCATGCACGCGAAGCTCAGCCCCAACCAGATGGGCGTGCTGCTGCGCGATCGCTATGGCGCCATCAGCAACGACACGGCGTGGCTCACGCGCTGGCTGGCGGGCCCCGTCGCCACGGCGCTGAAGCAGCGCGCCGACGCGATGCCCATCGAGGCCGTCTCGGCCGAGCCCTTCCTGCTGCGCCTGGCGCGCGGCCAGGTGGTCATCCGACAGTCGGCCTCGGTGCCCACCGTGCAGGCGCTGGAGACCTGCGTTGCCGTGGCCGTGGCCGTGGACGAGGCGCTCAGGAAGAGCGCTTGAGTTGTTTGCCCAACTCGATCTTGGCGATCGAGTTGCGGTGCACTTCATCCGGGCCGTCGGCGAAACGCAACGTACGGGCCACCGTATAGAAGTAGGCCAGCGGCGCGTCCTCGGACATGCCCATGGCGCCGAACGCCTGCATCGCCCAGTCGATCACGCGGCAGGCCATGTTGGGCGCCACCACCTTGACCATCGCGATCTCCGACTTCGCCGTCTTGTTGCCGGCCACGTCCATCATCCAGGCGGCCTTGAGCGTCAGCAGGCGCGCCATGTCGATCTGGCAGCGCGCCTCGGCG
>JACMOG010000505.1 GCA_014378125.1 Vitreoscilla sp.
CAGCACGGTGCGCGCGCCGGCGCCGAAGTCGAGCGCCAGGGTGGCCGTGCGGTCGGCGCTGACGAACACCTGGCTGATCGGCGTGGCGCCCTTGTTGGCAAGCTGGAACTGGCCGCGCACGCGCATGCTGCGCCGCTCGGGCACGAGGTCGACCTGCAGGCTGACGTCGGTGATTTTGGGCTGCGCCAGCGCGGCGAACGCGCGGTAGCGCTTCTCGTACTGGGCGCGCTCCTCGTCCTTCTGCCACGCCGTCTGGTAGTCGTTGGCGATGTAGAGGTTGTAATAGAGCAGGGCGCCGCTGCCGGCGAACACGAACAGGCCCAGCGCGAAGCTGACCATCACGGGCTGCGTCAGGTTGCGGCGCGCCAGTTGCAGGCGGCTGGCGAACGCGTCGTTGCTGCCGCGCGGCCACAGCACCAGCGAGACGACCATCAGCATCAGCGCCGCGCCGCCCCAGTACAGCTCGAACCAGCGCTCGCGCGCGAGGAAGTGGCCGTAGCCGTTCATCGCCGAATAGATGAAACTGGGGCTCACGCCGTAGAGCAGCAGCGGCTGGTCCAGGCCCAGCGAGCTGAAGGTCAGGGTCGCCACGTAGTAGAGGATCATCGCGAAGTAGGCCAGGTACTTCTGGTTGATCACCACCTGCAGCGCGATGGCGAGCACGGCGATCAGCGCGTACTGGGGCAGCTGGACCAGGAACAGCGCCTGCAGGTACAGGCCCGGCTCGAGCGCGACGTAGCCCTTGAACAGCTGGATCAGCATGCCGCTGGCCATGCCCACGGCCAGCATCACCGCCTGCAGGCCGACCAGCGCGAGCAGCTTGGCCACCAGCGGCAGCCAGCTCGGCAGCGGCAGCGCGTGGAGCATCTGCGCCACGCGCGCCTCGCGCTCGCGCCAGACCAGCTCGCCCGCGTAGAAGGTCGTCACGATGAGGATGAACAGCGCGTAGGTTTCGTTGATCAGTTCGACCAGCTGGTAGGTCACCGGGTAGGTGTGGGTGCCGTACATGGCGCCCAGGTTCAGCGAGGAGGCGAACAGCGCGAGCACGGCGGCGAGCGCGATGACGACGAAATAGACGTTCTTGAGCGACTCGCGCAGGTTCAGCCAGCTGGCGCTCAATAACAGCAGGGCGAGGCTGCGGCGGGCGAAATCGGGGCGTTCGCGGGTGTTTTGCGCGCTCGCGGTCAGCACCAGCGGCGCCTCGCCGTCGCTGCGGTTGGTCGCGCGGCTGTCGGCGTGGCTGACGAACTGGAAGCGCCAGTAGCCCAGCAGCAGCACGACCAGCGCGAAGCCCGACCAGATCAGGCGGTTGGCCAGGTAGACGCCCTCGAACGGCACCAGGCGCGCGTTCTTGTCGGCGATGGTCCAGTATTCGGTGATGCGCACCAGCGCCGTGGTGCCGAACGGGTCCATCAGCGCGGCCAGGGCCTTGTAGTCGAGGTCGCGCGCGAGCGAGGGCGCGACGATGTAGCCGATCATCATGACGACGCTGGCCACGTAGACCGGCAGCATGCGCCGCGTGAGCGCGGCGAGCACGAAGAAGATGGCGCCGAAGATGAACAGGTTCGGCAGCAGCAGGATGAAGTAGGGGCGGATGTAGAGCGCCGCGCGCACGGGGCCGAGCCGGTCGGGCTCGATGCCGGGGATGTAGCTGCCCAGCCAGGCGCCCAGCAGGATGCTCGAGAACACGATCGCCAGCGTGGCGACGGCGCCGAGGAAGCGGCCGAACACGTAGTCGTGCTTGCGGATCGGCGCGCTGAAGAAGAAGTGGTGCATCTCGTATTCGAAGTCCTGCTGCACCGAGCGGCCCATCATCGCGGCGACGACGACCACGCCCAGGCAGCCGAGGAAGGCCACCGTCAGCGACACCGAACGGGGCGCGTTGATGAACACCTTGCCGCCGAACGAGACGTAGGACTCCTTGAACACGCCACCGGCCGCCGCCATC
>JACMOG010000506.1 GCA_014378125.1 Vitreoscilla sp.
CCGCAAACGCCGCGCGGACGAACCTTGACCGAACGCCCTCGGAATCCGGCCGTCCAGGCCGGATTCAAGGCGCACGTGCGGAGTCGAGCCAAGTGCATGCCAGTCGCTCCGCAGCGCGGGCACCCGACCCGCGCGAAGCGTCCCACCTTCACTCCAAAGCGCAGCGTTCAACCTTCACTTCGAAAAGCCCAAGCGTTCAACCGTCACTTCAATGCGGCATCACCGCCGGCGCCAACTCGTCCACCTCCGGCGTATCCTTGTCCGAGATGAGCCGGCGCAGGAACGGGATCAGCAACGCCAGCACGATGCCCACCGCCACCGTGCCCCAGCCCAGGCGGCCGAACAGCATCGAGTAGTAGGTGTTGGTCACCTGCGGCGCGGCGCCCTGCGCGGACGGGATCCACTTCGACAGCTGGCCGGCGAACACCGAGGCCAGGCCGGTCAGCAGCATCCACGCGCCCATCATCACGCCCTGGTACCTGTGCGGCGCCAGCTTGCCGATCATCGCGTAGCCCACCGGCGAGATCAGCAGCTCGCCCAGGCTCTGCAGCACGTAGCTGAGAAAGATCCAGACGAAAGCGGAGCGGCCCGTGACGGGGTCGGCCAGCGAGATGCCCACCGGCAGTGCGAGATAGCCCAGCCCCATCAGCACCACGGCCGTGGCGAACTGCTTGGGCACGTCGATGCGCCAGCCGCGCTCGCGCAGGGTCGTGAAGACCGACGCGAGCAACGGCCCGCACAGCACGATCACGATGGTGTTGATGTTCTGCACCCACTGCGGCTGGATGGCGATGCCGAATACCATCGGGTCGACGTTGCGGTCGAAGAACAGCGTGAGGCCGCTCGGCTGGATCTGGTAGAGCGACCAGAACACGAGCGAGCCGACGGCCAGCACCAGGTAGGCCGACATGTTGCGGCGCTCTCGTCTCACGGGATGCTTCAACGTCACCCACCCGAGCGCCAGGAACACCATGGCGCAGACCACCTCGACGACGATGGTGGTGGAGTCGGGGTGCTGCAGCAGCGCCCACACGACGGGCACCAGTCCCACGAGGATGGCCAGGCCGGCCAGGCCGCGCGTGCGGAACTCGTCCGGGCCGGCGTGCAGCAGCGGCGTCTCGCGATCCTTCAGCACGCGCCAGTAGAAGACGGCCAACACGATGGCCACCAGGTTGCCCAGCGTGGCGAACGTGAACAGCGGGCCCCAGCGGCCCGACTCGTTGAACAGCCCGGCCACCAGGATGCCGACGAAGAAGCCGACGTTCATGCCGGCGTAGTTCCACAGGAACGCGCCCTCGCGGCGCGGATCGTCGGGCGTGAAGCGCTGCGTCAGCATCATGTTGATGCAGGTGACGTTGAGGCCGCTGCCGGTGAGGAACAGCGACAGGCCCCAATAGAGCATCGTGCCGCTGCCGGTGGCGATGAGGCCGCAGCCCAGCACCTGCAGCACCATGCCGCCCACGAACAGGTTGCGGTTGCTGAGGAATCGTCCGCCCAGGTAGCCGCCGAACAGGTGCAGGCCGTAGTTGAAGGCGCCGAACAGGCTCATCAGCGACAGCGCGAGGTTGTCGCTGAAGTTCAGGTGCTTGGTGGCGTAGAGCACCAGCGAGGTCTGCAGCACGGCATAGCCGAGCGTCGAGAACATCTGGATGAAGAACAGGGCGGCCGAGCCTTCCGGAATCTTGTCCAGCCGGGCTTGCAGTGAAGACATTCGAGACTTTCGCGGGAAACGGGGGTCGCGGCGCGTCGGACGCGCGCGAACAAGCTCGAAATCATAGCCGCCGGGGGGGCGGACAGGCCGGCAGCAGGCGCTTTCCGCGCCGCTGGCTTCAGAAGACGCGCACGGCCACGTCGCGTCCGCGCGTCGTCTCGTTGCCCGAGAAGTCCTTTGCCACGATGCGCAGAAGGTAGTCGCCGGTGGGCAGCGCGGTGGTCGCGCACAGGCTGCCGACTCCGTTCTGATCCTGCGGCCGGCCGATGGCATAGCGAAAGTGCGTCTCGGCGTTGCCTTGCACCGTGATGCCGCTCTTGTCGGCATACACCGTCTTGACGAGGTCGTCGTCGGGCAGGCGCGAGAACTCGATGACCGAGCGCGGCTGCTCGAAGCCGGTCACCGGCGTGCCGTCGGCGTGCAGCCACTGGAAGGCGAGGCTGTACAGGCCGAGGCGGCCGCGCGGCAGGTTGCCGTCGACCTGGTCCCACGCGTCCACCACCACCGACACCTCGCCGCGCGGCACCAGCAGCCGGCCGGCCTCGCGCCGCGACAGCAGCAGGCCCGCCGCATCATGCACCTCGATCGCCGCGATGCTGGGCGGCACGGTGTCGCGGAAGTCCTTCAACTGCAGCAGCAGCGGGTTGATGCCGTAGCCCGACACGCCCATCCAGAGGTGCACGTGGACCATCGGGTTGATGCTGCCCAGCACGTCGCCCGCGGCGAAGCGCGCGCCGCGGCGCACGCGCACGCGTTGCAGCTTGCCGGCCTCGTCAAGCACCTGCACGAAGCGCGCGGGGTCGAGCGGCCGGCCTTGCGCGTCGCGGCCCACGTGCATGTGGATGTAGGCGAGCGAGTCGATGGCCAGGCCTTCGTTGAGCTTGCCGAAGGCCCACGCGGCCAGCGGGTTCGAGACCTTGCCGGGCGCGATGGCCAGCACCTCCTGGCCGACGTCGCCGCGCACGTCGAGGCCGTCGTGGAAGTGGTCCCGCGTCTCGCCGTGGCCGTCGCCGCGATCCTCGCCGACGGTGCCTACCACCTCGTGCCAAGCGAGCTGCGGCCGCACCGGCCAGCGATGTTCGGCGGCAGGCAGCGGCCGATCCGGCGCGGGCCCGATACCACCGTCTACGAGGGTGCCCCCGCCGTCGCGGGGCGTGACGACGTGCAGGCGCGAGGACGCCGAGTCGGCCACGAGCAGTTGGTGGTCGTGGCCGATCGCGATCCCGGTGGGGCGCACGAAGCCGCGTTGGCAGGGCGGGAACAGTGTCCGCAGCGCATCCGGGCGGTCGATCTCAAACAGCTCGCCGCCCAACGTGCCGATCACCAGGATTCCCTGCTTCTTCTGTGCCAGCGAAACGGGCCGGTGCAGCTTCTCGAACGCATTGCCCGGCAGCGCGCGCGCCAGGGTGATGACGTTGCCGGCGGCGTCGATTGCCTTCAATGCGTCGTTGCGGGTATCGGCCACCAGGATCCGGCCCTGGCGGTCGACCAGCACGGCGCAGGGCGTGTCGAACCGCGCGAGCGCCCCGGGGCCGTCCAGGTCTGCGGGCAACGCGCCGCCTGCCAACGTCGTCACCTTGCCGTCGGGCGCGATCGCCCCACGATCACGCGGCCGGCCTTGTCGATGGCCAGGCCCATCGGACCGTCGATCTGCGCCTGGGTGCCCGGGCCATCGCGAAAGCCCGGCTGGCCGGTGCCGGCCAGCGTCGTCACCGCGCCATCGGGCGTCACCTTGCGGATCGCGTGGTTGCCGGTGTCGGCCACGTAGAGGTTGCCGAGCTCGTCCAGCACGATGCCCGACGGAGCATTGAACCGGGCAACGGCGCCCTGCCCGTCCCGGAAGCCTTCGGCGCCGCCTGCCAGCGCGCCGACGACGCCGTCGGCGCGCAGCACGCGAATGCGGTTGTTGTCGCCGGCGTCGCTGATGTACAGCGCGCCGTGCGGGTCCTGCGCCAGGCCGTACGGCTCGGCGAACAGGGCCTGCGACGCGGCGCCGTCGCGCAGCCCGACGTGGCCGTCGCCGGGCAGCGGGCGCACGTGCGCGGCGGTGTCGAGGCGCTCCGGGACGTCGTCCACCGTCAGGCGCCTGGCCGACGGAGACGTCGGGGGCTGCCGCATCACCAGGCCGGCCCCGATGGCGCCGATCGCCGCCGCGCAGGCCACGGCCATCACTGTCTTCCCGCTTCGCTTCACTCGCCGGGTTCCTCCTGCTGGATGACGGCGCGCATCCTACCAACCCGCGGCGGGTATACCCCGGCCCCGGCGTGGCCTTGCCGTCTGCGAATATGCTCGCGCCTTCGCCGGCCCCTCTAGCCGCGCATGCACAACCCGACAACTCAGGAGAACACGATGGGAACCATGGTCAGCTTCAAGCGCCCCGACGGCAAGGAACTGCAAGGCTACCTGGCCGAGCCGGCGCAGCCGAACGGCGCGCCGGCGGTGGTGGTGATCCAGGAATGGTGGGGCCTCAACGACCAGATCCGCGGCGTGGCCGACCGGCTGGCCCACGCCGGCTTCCTGGCGCTGGTGCCCGACCTGTACCGCGGCAAGAAGACGGTGGAGCAGGAGGAGGCCAACCACCTGATGTCGGCGCTCGACTTCGGCGACGCCGCCGCGCAGGACGTGCGCGGCGCCGCGCAGTACCTGAAGACGCGCGCCGCCAAGGTGGGCTGCGTCGGCTTCTGCATGGGCGGCGCGCTGACGCTGCTGGCCTCCGCCAACGTGCCCGAGCTCGACGCCGCCGTCACCTGGTATGGCTGCCCGCCCCTGGAGTACCTCGACATCGGCAAGATCAAGATCCCGCTGCAGGGCCACTGGGCCACGCAGGACGAGCACTTCGCGCCGGAGCTCATCAAGGGCCTGGCCGCGAAACTGACCGACGCCGGCGTCAAGTTCGAGTTCCACGACTACCTGGCCCATCACGCCTTCGGCAACGAGCAGGCGGTCGGCGACGGCCGAATCGCATCCACGCAGTACGACCCGGTGTGGGCGCAGCGCGCTTGGGACCGCACGTTCACGTTCTTCGGGCAGCAATTGCGCTGAAGTTCGGGGCGAACCGTCGCTGCCGCCCGCCTCGCATGAACGACAAACTGCTGGCGCTCCGCCTTTTCGTACGCGTTGCCCACACGGGGAGCTTCTCGGCGGCGGCGCGCGAACTCGATCTGTCCCAGCCTTCGGTATCGCGCATCATCGCTGCACTTGAAAAGGACGTCGGCGGGGCCTTGGTCGCCCGCACGACACGGGCTGTCACGCTCACCGACGTTGGCCACGACTACCTGGCCCGTGTCGAAGAGATCCTGGCGTCGCTCGAGGAGGCCGGTCACCAGGCTCGTGGATCGCGGGAACTGCGTGGGCCGCTTCGCGTCGCCATGCCCGGAAGCTTCGGGGTACGCGAGATCGTCCCTCTGATGCCGGCTTTCTCGCACGCCATCCTTCGCTGAACGTCAGCCTGTCGATGAGCGATCAACGGCAGGACACGGTGAAGGACGGCGTCGATGTCGCCCTCCGCCTCGGCGGGCTGCCAGACTCGACGGCCACCGCGCGCCTGATCGGCCGGACCCAGCGAGTGATCGTGGCGTCGCCGGCACGAGCGCTGGCACGTGGTCTTTCCTGGTACATGTCGATCTAGCGCTGAGCATCGTCCGCAGCCGCAGCCCGGCGCTTGCGGCGCTGGCGGCGCGCTGGTCGTCCGGGCCAGCCCGACGACATCGCGCGCGCGGCCCTCCTGCTTGCCTCCGACGATTCGGCCTGGGTGACCGGCGAGCGGATCACCGCCTCCGGCGGCCAGCGCGCCTGAATCGACCGTTGCGCCTGCTCACCCCGCTGCCGCGGTCATCTCCATGAACCGCAGCGGCGGATCGAGCGCCGGCGCGCGGGTGGCCGCCCGCGCCTGCGCCTGGTCCAGCGGCACCAACAGCGCGATCTGCCCCGCCACGCTGGTGCCGATGGCCAGGCCGTCGCGGAACAGCACGCGCGAGCCGGCCACGCGCGGCACCTTCGGGCCGGCCAGCACGGTGCCCAGCAGGTTGGCGGGGTCCGAGGCCGACAGGCACACCAGCGTGTCGTCGGGCGGCTGGCGGCGCACGGCGCGCATCGTGGCGATGGCGTCGGGCAGCGCGAACTGTTCGCCCGTGACGCCAGCGATGAAACGGCCGCCGCGGATCTCGCCGCGTGCCTCCAGTCGGCGCCACACGCGCACCAGCTCGCGCCAGGGCGGCAGCCAGGCGGCCTCGCGCTCCAGCAGCTGGAAGCACACCACGCCGTAGCGGCGCAGCAGCGTGCGGGCCGCGTGCTCGATGGCCTCGGCGGGGGCCTTCGCGTCTGCCGCCCCCGTCTCAGCCGAGACGTTCGCCTGCGGCGCACGCCCCCGTGGCAAGCGGATCACATTCCAGCGCCCCGCGTCCTCGATGCCGAAC